>CADBRW010000187.1 GCA_902797155.1 uncultured Lachnospiraceae bacterium | reverse complement strand
CTTGATCTCCACATGCTCCTTCGGCTCCGGAAGGACCTCGATCATCCGCTTGTTCTCCTGCAGACGGGCATAGAGGATCTCCGGAAGTCGGTGCAGATTAAATGTTCCGAAGATAAAATCCACATGGGGATAGCTGGTATTGATCTTTGCCACCACATGAGGTTCCTGCATCATACAGCCACAGAGACCGATCATAAAATGGGCATTGGTCTTCTTTCTGGGCTTCATCTGTCCCAGATGCCCATACAGCTTCGTATTCGCATTCTCCCTGACCGTACAGGTATTGTAGATCACAAGATCCGCTTCCTTCTCCGGTGCCTCTGTATATCCGATCCGCTCAAGCAGTCCGCGGAGGCGTTCCGAATCATATGCATTCATCTGACAGCCGAAGGTCACGATGGCATAGGTAAGGATCCTCCCGGCTGCCCGATTTGTCTCTATGTAGTTTCTGCAGAGCGAGATGAAAAACTCCTGACGCTCCGGCTCCTTTTCCGGAACGGGCTCATCCACACGGAAAGCCTCCGGAATATTACTGATCACTCTTTCATTCATACCATTTACCCTGATCACCTATTCTATTGCATAACAAACCACAGTAGATTATAGCACAAAGCTTCCGTAATAAAAAGAAAATCCTAAGGGTTCGGGAGGCCCTTAGGATTTCAAAGTGAGAAAAAGAAAAAGTGTAAAGCGAATGGAAGCTTATCGGTATACGGGGACCAGCAGACTGGCACCTGCAGTAATGGAATCCCCCTTTAACTGATTGATCGTACGCACTTCTGAAATAAACACATCACGGTCCTGATAACGCTCGCCATACTCCTCTGCCAGAGACCAAAGGGTATCGCCGTTATCCACCTCAATACTGGTGTAGTACTTCTGCTTCACGGTAGAAGCCTCAACAGACGAAGTCTCCGAATTCTGTCCGAACAGAAGTACGGCAATTCCGGCCAGAACCAGGATCAGCCCAGCGATCACAATAGCCGTGCGGTTTCTGAAGATCCGATAAGTTGCTGTTCTATGATAAGATCTGCTGTTACTGTACATAATATCACCTCGTAAAACATATGTTCGATTCCTGTGATATTAATATAGCAAACCTTTGTTCGAATGTCAACTATTTTTTTCGAACATCGTTCGAACGGAGTGATAAATTGGATGTTGTCCTAGTTTGCAACGATCACCTGGGCCGGGCGGAGGACCTTACCCCGGTAGATGTAACCGGTCTGCATAACCTGCTTTACGGTATTCTCGGGGAGATCTCCGTCAGCCACATGGGCAACGGCGTTCTGGAGATTGAAGTCGAAGGGTTCTCCCTCGCCGGTGATGCGTATCACCTGATTCTGCTCCAGGATCTCCACAGCCTTCTGGTAGGACTGGCGGATGCCCTGGGCATAGGGATTGGTTTCATCCTCCGCGTATTTCGCGGCATACTCCAGATTGTCTATGATGGGAAGGATGTTCTTGACGAATTCGGATACATCTTCCTCCTGAAGCTTCGGTGTATCGGCTTCCGTCTTCTCCGATGCATCCAGCGTCAGCTCCTCTCCGGAGCCTGTGGTAAGGCGGATACTGAGTGCCCCTTTTCCGTCTGCATGAACGGAGGCTTCCGTTTCCTTTCGATGGAGCGGGGAGATCTTCTCAGGATCCGGATAAAGAACGGATACAGGGATCAGTTTCTTCTTTCTCTCTTCGTACAGGGTGATGCAGTCCTGACCCTGTCTTCCTTCCGGGAGACGAACGGAAGGTGCAGTTGCACTGTCCTTCTGCAGCAGCCCGTTTCCAAGCATCACGATCTCCTGATTCATGGAAAGGTACAGCGGATAGGGAGTCACCTCATCCTGCAGAACGGTCATGCCGGATACCGGCCGGTTCTCCAGACTTCCGCAGAAGAAGCCCAGGCCTTCGATGACACAGGCCTCGTCCAGCATTTTGATCTCGATCCCGCTTTTTCCAAGGGCTTTCTCCGCCGCCTGTTCGAAGCTCATGGATGCATTGAAGCTTCCGGTGAAGAATACGGCATCCGCATCATGAAGAAAGAGCTGGGTCGGCACCTTCTTCTGAATACATGCCATAACCGACATGGATGCAGCCTGTTCGGTAACAAGCACCGTATCCATACGGCGGATCTTCTCTCCCATTTCATATCGGGCAATACCGATGCGGCTGTCCGTCACAAAGGCCGACAGGATGGTAACATCATTATCTACCCGGAATTCCTGATTCACGTAGAATGCTATGGCCGCAGTCTCATGGCAGATCATTCTCAGCTCCACCTCGCATTCGGATGCTCTCCGACGAAGATCGGCCACTTCCGTGAGCCCGTAATCATCCGGTACGGCAAGCACGGTTTCGAAATCCGAGATTCCCATATTTTCCTGCATATGCGCCCGAATCTTCTCAAACGCAAGCCGAAATGCCTTGTCATCCTTCAGGACATCCGCATTTCTTATGGACATGGGAAGCTCCATGGTGTCCGTATATATATTATAGTCATCACAGATACAGATCCGTGCGGTATGCTCACGGAAATGTACGCCAACGATATTCTTCATTCCTACCCCCAATTTTGATGTATACCTACAGTGTCTCCAGTTCCCGCATCCAGTCCGTTACAGCCGCATCGCTGGGCATCCGCCAGTCACCGCGCGGGGACATGGCTACGGAACCCACCTTTACGCCATCCGGCATGCAGCTTCTCTTGAACTGCTGGGAGAAGAACCGCTTTGTAAACATCTTCTGCCATTTCAGGATGGTCTCCCGGTCATAATCTCCCTCAAATGCACGGTTGGCAAGGAAGTTGATCTTAGCCGGTGAATAACCGTAACGCAGGGTGTAGAACAGGAAGAAATCATGAAGCTCGTAAGGCCCTACCTTGTCCTCGGTCTTCTGGGTGATCTCACCGTTCTCATCCGGCGGAAGAAGCTCGGGGCTGATAGGTGTATCCAGGATATCCCTGAGCACCACGGTGCTGTCAGGGAAGATCTCCGTTTCCGCCACAGTGCTGATCATCCAACGCACCAGGGTCTTCGGGATGCTGCCGTTGACACCGTACATACACATCTGGTCTCCGTTGTAGGTGCACCACCCAAGCGCCAGCTCTGAAAGATCTCCGGTTCCCACAACCAGGCCGCCATGCATATTTGCATAGTCCATCAGGATCTGTGTCCGCTCTCTGGCCTGGGTATTCTCATAGGTGATATCCTTCGTCTCTCCGTCATGGCCCAGATCAGCCAGATGCTGCACACAGGCCTTTTTGATATCGATCACCACCGGTTCCGTTCCCAGGCTCCGGATCAGGATCAGGGAATTCTGATAGGTCCGGTCCGAGGTTCCGAAGGCCGGCATGGTAATGGCGATCAGATCCTCTGAGGGACGTCCCAGCTTTCGAAGCGCCTTTGCCGCAACCAGCAGCGCCAGGGTGGAATCCATACCGCCTGAAACGCCTACCACCGGCTTGGCTCCGGTGACCTCCAAACGCTTCGCAAGACCTCCCACCTGCATGTCGAAGATGTCGGAGCAGCGTTTTGCCAGCTTGTTCTTCGAAGTCGGCACAAAGGGATGCTTCTGTAAAATGTAATACGTACCGTCACTCTCCGGGAGATTCGGAGCAGATTCCGTGATCATACGGCAGCGGGACATAAGCCCGCGATAATGTGCAGCCGCATCGCCGAAGGATTTCATTCTGGCACGTTCGCTTCGGATCTTATCCAGATCCATATCTGCCACAAGTAAATAATCATCTGCAATATAATCCCGGTTTTCATTCAGGAGCGTACCATTTTCCGCTACCAGACTGTGTCCGGAGAAGATCACGTCCTGAGTGGATTCCCCGGCTCCTGCAGACACGTAGAGATATTCACATACATGGGATGCGGAGCACTGCTTTACCAGGTTCTTACGATACTCTCTCTTGGCGATCAGCTCATTTGAAGCGGAAATGTTAACGATCAGCTCCGCACCCGCCAGTGCCATCACCGCAGAGGGTGCGATGGGTGACCAGAGATCCTCGCAGATCTCCACACCGAACTTCAGCTTTCCGTCCAAATTGTAGATCAGATGACTGCCTACCGGTACGGCATAGTCCTCGACGTCTTCCGGATCATAGGAGATCCCAAGGTCCGTCAGATACACATCCTTACAGGGAAGATCATCTGCGCTGTTGAACCACCGTTTTTCATAGAATTCACTGTAATTCGGAAGGAAGGTCTTAACGGTAACGCCCAGAAGCTTCCCGTCCATCATAACGTAGGCGCCGTTATACAGCTGTCCCTCGATCATTACAGGGGCACCCACGGTCACCGCCGTTTCGTGGTCGGAGGTGGCTGCAAGGATACGGGAGATCCCTGCTCCAACCTCACGGATCAGGGTCTGCTGATAGAACAGGTCCTGACAGGTATATCCGGAGACAGCAAGCTCGGGAAAAGCAATGACTGCCGGCTGATATCCGTAGGCTTCTTCCAGCTTCTCCAGGATCTTATTCGTGTTATATTCTACATCCGCCACCTTTACCGGCGGTACTACGGCTGTTACTCGGTAGAAATCAAACATAACTGCTCCTCCTTACTCTCCTTGTTTCTCATCTTCTCTCAGCTGCAGATCCAGCTCCAGCCCCTTCAGGTACGGTACCAGAGCACCGTCCTGGGGTTTCAGAAAGAATTCATCCGAAAGCTCCATATATTTCACATTGTTGGGATGCCCTTCTTCTACACGGTCCAGGAATGCAGTCAGCTGGCTCATGGGCATGTAGTAAAGGTCATTTCGCATGGTAAAATGCAGCACGATAAAGGAAATCCCTCCCTGCGCTTCAAAATCCTTCATAAAACGCACCTGATGCTCATGGATGTTTCGAAGCGGAAATGTATCGGTCTTACTCTCCTTTGCATCAAAGCAGACCGGGATACCCTGCACGACACCGATATAGTCTACCGTGGAGTCCTTTTCGAAGTAGGCATCCGTGATCCGGCGCCGTTCCTTATCAAAACGAACCGGCGTAATGGGCGTAGGGATCTTCTGAACCAACGCCAGCCCATGCCTGCGGTAATATTCATTTGTGGCATTGATGAGATCCTCAAGGCCGCTGCCCCGAAGGCCTCTGGAATTCCATGTGGCCATGGCATGCTCCTTCTATCCCTGCGTGATCTTCCGGATCTGCTCGTCGGCTTTCTCTTTTGCATCCGGGAAATACTTCAGAATACGTTCCGGGATGCCGGACTTTATTATGGTTCCGTCCATCAGCCGAAGCTGATAGGAATGCAGGATCTGTCCCTTCAGCTCAGGATCCAGCTTCTCATTCTTCTTCTCATCCCCGTACTTGGGATCTCCTGCCACCGGAAAACCGTAATGCTTCATAGTGACACGGATCTGATGAGACTTTCCGGTGTGAAGGCGGCACAGCATCAGGCTCACGTCCTTCTGCCTGTTATACGCCAGGGGATAGATCTCCGTCCAGATCTGTTCCGGTTCTCCGTATTTCAGTGTATCCTTAGGGCGTCTCCCTCCCCGCATCCACACAAAGGCCTGATTTCCGTTTCTGGACTTCACATAGTTCAACCTGTCGAAATGTCCCTTCAGGTTACATTTTCCGTGCACCACAGCAAGATACATCTTCTGCGCGGTCCGCCCGTCCACCTCCCGGAACAGCTTCGTCAGTTCTCTCGCTCCTGTCTTGGACTTGGATGCGGCAACGATCCCGCTGGTATTCCTGTCCAGACGGTTACATACCGAAGGCTTAAAGGTGTCAAGGCTTTCCGGAG
>CADBRW010000186.1 GCA_902797155.1 uncultured Lachnospiraceae bacterium | reverse complement strand
CCGTAGGTGTCGATCAGTGTTGCTTCATAATCTGCATGGAAGAACTTCTCGTCACCCAGCGCCTTGATCTCATCATTGATCCAGTTAAGAAGCGTTTCATTTCCCTTGGATACGGCCGGTGCGATGGTGTCCGCACTGCCCAGGGAATCGATGCCTACTGTATATCCCTTGTTTTCCTTTGCAAAGGCGATGACCTCTGTGTTGTCATTTGCCCATGCGACTCCGGTTCCGTTCTCAAATGCGCTCTTTGCAGCTGCGTAGGTATCGAACTTCTGCAGCTTGATCTCGGCATTGTTCTTCTCCAGATAGGTTTCTGCCGTGGTTCCGGAAATGACGATGATCTGCTCATCCGCCTTTACCTCGGACAGATCCTTGATCACGTGATCGTCATGGGATACAACACCAAGTGCTACATTCATGTACGGAAGTGCGAAGTCAACCTCTTCCGCACGCTCCGGAGTTACGGTAAAGTTTGCAAGAACGATGTCCACCTTTCCGGTCTTCAGATATTCGATCCGGCTGGCTGCCTCTGTGGATACGTAGTTGATCTTTACTCCCAGATCCTTGCCGAGACGCTCTGCCAGGTATACGTCATAGCCCTGATAGGTTCCGTTCTCGTCCACATATCCGAAGGGTGACTTGTCGGAGAAGACTCCGATATTTACGGTGCCGGCTTCCTTGATCTCATCCAGTGTACGGTAGATGGCCTTGCTGCCCTCGCCGCTCTCTGTGCCCTTTGCCGCAGCCGTGGAATTGTTATTGGATCCGCAAGCTGTCAGCAGGCTGAGGGATGTGATGGCTGTCAGTCCGAAGGCTGTCAGCTTCTTCAGTAAACTCTTTTTATTCTTCTTAAACTTGTTCATGATATTTTCCTTCTTTCTATTTTTTTGGCTTTCGCCTGTGTCTTTTTCTCAGTGCTTCTCTCAATTCCTCTTTGTAACAACATCGCCGCTCCAGCGGCATTCGCATCGTATATCCTGTATAGGTCATGCTTACTCTCCTTTCTTTGTTCGCGTCCGCGTCATGGCATAGAAAAACCGGGACTCCCATGCGCAGGATCCCGGTTAAAGGCCATGTCTCATTACAGAAGTTCACGCACGACGAAGCGCCGCATCACTACTGTCTCGACCGGATCGGGATTCCTGCAGTATGCAACCACACATCATCATACACATACATGTTGTATAGAAAATGTACTTCATCGTCTTCGTTTCCTTTCTGCCCCGTGAGTCCATCGGCACCATTTACCGACGCGGTCACGTGTTGCTTTTCTTTACAGTTCGGTATTCTACACCTATACGCCTACTATGTCAATAGGTTTTTTATTTTTTCTTGAATTGCCTATTCACCCTATGATAAAGTAGGTAAAAGAAACATTGAATTAAAGGGGGATTTGCACATGATTTCAACCAGAGGACGTTATGCGCTCCGGGTCATGCTGGACCTTGCAGTGCAAAAAAAAGACAGCCATATCCCGCTGAAGGATATCGCTGAACGACAGGGCATTTCCAAGAAATATCTGGAGATCATCGTGAAGGGACTGGTGGAAGGCGGTCTGGTGACCGGTGTCAGCGGAAAGGGCGGCGGGTACATGCTCTGCCGCGAGCCCGAGGACTACTCCGTGGGGGAGATCCTGGAGCTGATGGAGGGGACACTCTCCTCCGTGGTCTGCCTGGAGGATCCGGACTACGAGTGCCCGCGCAGGAATGCCTGCAAGACACTGCCCATGTGGACCGAGTTCGACGGCATGGTGCACGACTTCTTCTATTCCCGCACCCTTAAAGACCTGCTATAAGCATATCAGCTCGGTAAAGCACCGAAGGTGCTATACCGAGCTGATTGCGTCTATGGTCTATGAGGCAGGTTACTCCCCGTTTTGACCTACAGCTTGCTGATGAGATTGCGGAGCATGGAGAATGCTACCTCTGCGCTGTGGACTACATTTGCCCAGTAGTCTCCGCCGTCTCCTTCAAATGTATCGCTGATGCACTTAACAGAGAGACACCGCACCTTG
>CADBRW010000185.1 GCA_902797155.1 uncultured Lachnospiraceae bacterium | reverse complement strand
CAGTTCATATCCACATGAATTACAATACGGCATTCTATTTCCTCCATCGAATGGTTATGATCATTTCATCTGTTCCACATTTTATCACACAGTACTTTGGCATTCCACCGCAAACTGTGAAAACCCAAAAAGGACAACCCTTGCGTACGCAAAAGTCGTCCTCTCTGTATGAAACTCTTATGCCGCCACAATCCGGAAGCGGATGGACTGCCAGATGCGACCTGCCTTTTCGTCCTCTCTATCTACACAGAATCCCGCAGCTCGGATCCCTGCCTTGGATCCTCCGAACCTGCTGATCTCTGCCGCATTTGCAACGATACCGGTTGCTCTCGGGCCTTCTGCACATCTCATTTTGATCACCTTACTTGTCATAATCGTATCCCCCTTTTTTCTGTTTCGTCCTTACAAGTATGTTTTATCACAGGGGGCAGATTCTTTTTCTGCACAATACTGTGACAGAGGAACTGCTCCGCGTCACATTTTCATGTGTCACGGAGCAGTCCCTCTGTCATCCGATTCGATCGATCAGCTCCATCAAAGCTTCCTTCGTGGTGACCTGATTCACTTCTCTTCTTAACGCAGCGGATCCCGGCAGACCCTGGGTATACCAGGCCACGTGCTTCCGCATCTCCCGGATTCCGATGTACTCGCCCTTCTCTTCCAGCATGCGGAGGCTCTGACGTTTCAGGAAATCCCTCCGTTCCTCCGGTGTGGCCGGCAGAAGCACGGTCCCGTCCCTGAGAAAGGCCTTTACCTCCCGGAAGATCCAGGGGTTCCCCTGGGCGGCCCTGGCGATCATCACGCTGTCGCAGCCTGTCTCCTCCAGCATCCTCGCCGCATCCCGGCCGCAGCGTACATCTCCGTTTCCGATCACCGGGATCTGCACCGACTGCTTCACCTCCCGGATGACGGACCAGTCCGCCTCACCCTGGTAATAATCCTCTCTGGTCCGTGCATGTACCGCGATGGCTGCCGCGCCCGCCTGTTCGAGGCGCTTTGCCACCTCAGGAGCCGTTCGCTCACCTCTTGCAAAGCCCGCGCGGATCTTTACGGTAACAGGAACCTTCAGCTTTTCAGCCATCACACGTACCACCTCTGCAGCCAGCTCCGGCTCCTTCAGCAGCGCACTTCCCTCGCCGTTATTCACGATCTTCGGCATGGGACAGCCCATGTTGATGTCCACAAAATCGAAGGTGTAACGCTCCAGAAGCTTCTCCGCCTCCGATGCCATCAGCTCCGGTTCCCGACCGAAGAGCTGCACACCCACCGGCCGGTCCCCTTCCTCCGTAGCCAGGAGCGGCGGCGTATTCTTACTGCCGTAGTACAGTCCCTTGGCGCTGATCATTTCCGTGGTCACGATGTCCGCACCGCATTCTCTGCAAAGAAGACGAAATGGCAGGTCCGTCACACCTGCCATCGGTCCTAATAAAAGTTTTCCGATAAAATCCGTACTCGTCATATTCTCTTACTGCTTGTCGTAAATGATCCGAAGACCGTGAAGTGTCAGCTCCGGATTGTAAATGTCGATTTCCTTCGTTGCCTCGGAGATCAGCTTGCCAAGTCCTCCTGTGGCAACAACCTTCAGGTTCGTCAGCTTGGATTCCTCCTTCAGCTGACGGATGATGTATTCGGTCTGTCCGATATATCCGTAATAGATACCCGCCTGCATACTGGACACGGTGTCCCGTCCCAGGATGGTATTTACCTTCTTGATCTCAACCTCCGGCAGCTTCGCCGTACCGGTCCACAGTGCATTTGCCGCAAGCCGGATACCGGGTGAGGTAACTCCCGCATAAAATGTGCCGTCCTCCAGCACCAGGTCGTGGGTGGTCGCAGTCCCGAAATCCACTACGATCACCGGTCCGCCGTACATTTCATAGGCAGCCACGGCATCCACCAGACGGTCCGCACCCAGCTCCTTGGGATTCGGGATGGAGATCTTGATCCCCGTCCGGACACCCGGAGCGATGATCAGCGGCTGGGCATCAAAATACTTGATGATACCGCTTACAAGAGAGTGCATGATATCCGGCACTACCGAGGAGATCACGCAGTCCGTGACATCCTTCATCTGGAAGCCGTTCAACGACAGCCACTCTCCCAGGAACACGCCGTACTCATCGGAGGTACGGGAGGTCTGGGTGATCATACGAAACTGCTTTACCAGTTCCTTTCCGTCGAAAAGTCCTACGGTAATATTTGTATTTCCAACATCAATGGCAAAAAGCATTTTATCTCCTATCGTATCATTCATTCAGAAAGAAGGCCGCATAGTACTGCTCCAACTGTTCAAAGAGCTCCTGTTTCTCCTGGCGCATCCGCTTCACCAGCAAATGTGCCCCGATCTCATCATACAGGATATCCCCCTCATCCGCTTCGGTGGTAATGGTGAGATTCCCCTTTTCATCGAAAATGAAAAGGATGACGCCCCCCACCTCTTCCGTGAAGAGAACGGAAGCGATCTTCAGTTCCTGCTTCACCTGCTCCGGCAGACTGTCAAAGTCCGGATTCAGATAGAATTTCTGCGTGTACTTTGACGCACTGCAAAGCACGACCAAATCCTGATACATATCATTTCCTCATTTTAACCGCAAAACAGGGGACGGTTCCGGACAGTCCGGAACCGTCCCCGTTTTTACACTTTACTGCTGCATCGCAGCGATCACGTCATTCATATCATACAACCCGGGCTCCCGTCCTGCAAGATATTTTGCAGCACTGATGGCACCGTTTCCGAAGATGCTTCTGGAATATGCCACATGGCGGATCTCGATCAGTTCATCCGGTCCCGCGAAAATGATCTCGTGGGTTCCGGGGATATTCCCTCCACGTACCGCAGAGATCCCAAGCTCCTTCTTTCCGCGCTTCTCCATACGCTGACTGCGGTCATAGATGTATTCATACTGTCCGTCTGCCGCTGCATTGATGGCGTCTGCCAGCATGATGGCGGTTCCGCTGGGAGCATCCAGCTTCTGATTGTGATGCCGTTCCACGATCTCGATATCGAAGCCTGCGCTTCCGAACACCTTGGTGGCATCCTTCAGAAGGCCTGTAATGGTATTAACACCCAGACTCATATTTGCGGACTTCAGAATCGGGATCTGCGCGGACAGCTTCCGCACATTTGCCAGCTGATCCTCGGAGAGTCCCGTGGTGCAGAGAACTACCGGCAGCTTCTTTGCCACAGCAGCCTCCAGCAGATGATCAACGATCTTCGCAGTGGAGAAATCAATGATCACGTCCGCTTCCTCTTTCACATCCGCAAGATCGGTATAGATCGGAAATGCGGCGTCTCCCGGCGCAATGTCCACGCCTGCTACGATCTCAGCATCCGGATCTGCAGCCACCAGACCTGCGATCACCTTACCCATACGGCCGTTTGCGCCGTGCATGATGATTCTTGTCATTTTTTAATCCTCACTAATCCAACTTGATTCCGTACTCTGTCATAGCCTTCTTCAGGCGCTCAACATTCTTCGCTTCCATCTCGGTCAGCGGCATACGTACGTAGCCGTTGCAGAGACCCATCAGCTCAACAGCCTTCTTGACCGGGATCGGATTTACCTCACAGAACAGCGCATGGCAAAGCTCCATTGCCTTCAGCTGCAGTCTGCGGGACTCCTCAACGTTGCCCTCCATGAAGCTGTGTACCAGACGGGAGGTATCCTCCGGAATGATATTTGCGGTTACGGAGATCACACCGATTCCGCCCAGTGAAAGCAGGGGAAGGATCTGATCATCGTTTCCGGAATAAATGTCGATGCAGCCGTCAGCCATGGAAGCCAGATCTGCGATCTGAGAGATATTTCCGGAAGCCTCCTTGATGGCCACGATATTGTCAACGTTCTTAGCCAGCTCAACCGCTGTTGCGGGCTGGATGTTGCAGCCTGTACGGCTGGGAACATTGTACATGATAATGGGTGTGCTGACCGCTTCGGCGATCTCCGTGTAGTGACGGATCAGGCCCTGCTGTGTAGCCTTGTTGTAATACGGAGTAACGATCAGAAGACCGTCTACACCGCTCTGCTCAGCTTCCTTGGACAGCTTCACTGCCGTATAGGTTGCATTGGAACCGGTACCTGCGATGACCGGAATACGTCCGTTTACCTCTTCGGCAACCACTGCGATACATTCGGAGTGCTCCTCCTCCGTCAGTGTGGATGCCTCACCGGAGGTCCCGCATACGATGATGGCATCGGTGCCATGCTCCACATGCCAGTTTGCCAGCTTCCTCAGCTGCTCGTAATCCACCTCAAGATTCTCCTTGAACGGTGTAACAAGTGCAACTCCTGATCCCTTGAAAATAGCCATTTCTTTTTCCTCCTATAAATTAGAAAATTCGGGACAGTGAGCACTATCCCGAAATAAATCCCTTGATCACATATTGGAAATGTGGGGTTTACCCGAAGTAGCACTCCACCGGATCTGATCCCATTCCGGTGACAGTCCTGCAGCTGTTCACTGCAGACCCAGCAATCCCGCCCTGACAGAGCAAGATCACTTCGGCGGCTTTCCCTTTTACATACCCTCAACGGCTGTCAGTGCCTCCGGCATGCGACTCATGATCGCCGCGCCTCTACTTGTAAATCTTTTGAAAATTATAGCACCCATGCGTAGGCATGTCAACGGGGAGTTACTCTCCCGCCTTCCTTACCGCATCACGTATCTGCTTTGCTTCCTTGCGGGAGAGCTTCTCGCCCTCTACGACGGCCTCCACCGCCCGGGTCACATCCCCGTTGTACCAGAATTTCAACAGTTTCTTCGCCATCTCCTTCTGATACACCTCTTCCTTCACCTTGGGAATATAATAGGTCACACCCTTGCGGATGGTATCCAGAAACCCCTTCTCTTTCAGCTTCTTCAGAAATGTATAGACCGTGGTCTCCTTATATACCATGCCATAATCCTCTGCCAGCATATTGATCACGTTGAAGGCAGTTGCGTTATTCCCCAGGTTCCATACGCAGCGCATGGTAACCAGTTCACACTCAGATAAAGCACTTTTTTCGTACATAGCAGTTCCTCTTTCCAAAACAAAGATCTGTAACTACTATTGTACCAATTTTCTACCTTTTTCAAATAGACAGATTCTAAATTTGTCAAATACAAACCCTGCATTTTTTAAATTCGAAGAATTGTCTATCCCCGAAAGGATCATGACCCGGTCCCGCTGTACTTCCTTGCCCCGTACATCCAGAAGGTGACGCTGAGCAGGAAGAAGATCACTCCGATGATGGGCGACAGCCAGGTAAGGATCGGGATCTCATCCGGGCGAAGGATCACCAGACTGGGATAGTACGCAATAAATGCAATGGGTATGACAAATGTGAAGATAAACCGGAACACCGGGCTGAAAATGGTGATCGGATACTTCGCAAAATCCCTGAATTTGTATGCCAGATCCAGGATGTAGAAGGAATTCGTCAGCCAGAAGCAGGTTGCTGCCGCTGCATTCTGCAATGCGATCATGATCAGTGATGCCGTGATCAGGAACAGAATCAGCTTCAGAAGTGCCAGCAGTGTAAACGGCAGATCGATATGTGCCCACGCATAGGCGATGGTTCCGATACCGAAGGCCAGCTGCCCCAGACCCTTGATGTCAAATACCTCCGACTGGTAGTAGAAGAACAGGTTGATGGGACGGAAACAGTATTTGATAAAGTCCCCCCTGTACACATTCATCCGCAGGCTCCAGTTGTTGTCAAACAGGCACTGCACCGGTGTCAGAGACACCAGGGAGAAGCCGTACAGGAACAGCATTTCATAATAATCCCAGCCATTGATGGAGGGGAAGTTCCGGAACAGGATCCAGAAGCTGATGAACCCGGTAACATTGGTTGCGATCATTCCCAGGGTGGAAATGATGAAGTCCGACCGGTAGCTCATTTTACTTTTCAGGTCCTGGACCAGGATCTTTCTGTAAATCCGGCAGTAGAAACGGAATCCCCGCTTATGTGCCTTCTTCTGTTTTTTCAATGCGATCTCTTCACTCATATCATCACCCCCCGTTCACCGTGATCTGCTTCACGGAATGGTTCCAGAACACACGACTCAAGGTTCCGAGGAACAGACACCAGAACAGCTGCAGCCCCAGCATCCAGAGCACATCCCCCGTCGGCTCCTTCCCAAGCAGGATGGTCAGCGGTGTATTGTAAATGGACTGGAAGGGCAGGAAATAAACCACCGTCTTCAGCCCTTCGGGGAAGAATGCCACCGGGATCGTTGCGCCGGAAAGCAGCAGCACGATCACCTGCTTCATGATATTGATCCCCCAGATGGACTCCGTAAAGAGGCATATGGTACCCACAATAAAGTCAATGCTGTAATTGATCTCGATGGCCATCACAACCGCCGCCAGGAAGACCAGCAGGTTCCATCCGAGAGGGATGGTGTCGCCGGTCACGATCCGCACGATGATCAAAGTAGGAATAAAGGTTACAACAAAATGTGTCACCAGTGTTCCGGAGTAGCTCCAGAACAGGTAGCTCCTGTATTTCATGGGCTTCAGAAGGTTTACCACCATCTGTCCGCTTTGGATGTCACGGCCTATCTCCCAGACTGCGTAGATCTCCAGGAAGGTATACAGTGCCGTGGCCAGCACCAGATAGATCAGGGTGTCGGAAAATGTCATGCCGTTCACCACATCCGTTCCGGCCGAAGCATAAATGGCCTTCCAGAGGAAATACACCAGGATCAGGTACAGCAGATTGCCGATGATCATTACGAACAGCGACATCCGGTACTGCACGGATTCGATGAGTCCGGATCTGAGAAGTGTAAAGTATTTCCGTAATCTCAATTCTCACCGCCCCCTTCTTCTTTATTTCCGGTTTCGTCGGCACTTGCGCCCTCGTAGATCTTCCGGATAACATCCTCTGTGGAGATCTCCTCCAGCTGCATATCACGGATGGCGTAGGTGTTCTGAAGCTGTCCCAGGACATCCATGACCTTCCGCTTCTCTTCATCCACCAGCACCGTGATCCACTCCTCATCCTCCGTCATTCCCACGGAGCACATGGGCAGTTCCGCCGCGATCTTCTCTTTCTCGCTCTTCATATCGCCTGCCAGACGAAGCTTCAGTGTCCGGTAGGAACCGAAGAAACGGCGCAGGTGCTCGATGTCGTTGTCGTACAACATTTTCCCGTGATCGATGATGACGATCCTCCGGCAGAGTGCGTCCACATCTCCCATGTCATGGGTGGTGAGGATGACTGTAGTCCCCTTCTGCTGGTTCAGTGCGTGGATGAGGGTACGGATCTTGGATTTCATGGATACATCCAGACCGATGGTGGGTTCATCCAGGAATACGATCTTCGGGTTGTGGAGAAATGCCGCCAGGATATCGCTCAGTGTCCTCTGACCCAGGGACATCTGACGCACCGGCTTGTGCAGCAGATCCTCGATGTCCACCAGCGACTTGTAAAGCGCCAGCATATCTTCATAATCCTTATCCGGGATCATGTAAATGTCCTTCAGGATCTTAAAGGATTCGATAAGGGGCAGCGCCCACCAGAGCTGGGAACGCTGTCCGAATACAACTCCGATCTTCTCCGCGTTCTTTGTACGGTTCTTATAGGGTACATTTCCGTCCACAAGGATCTCTCCGGAGGACGGTTCCAGCACACCTGTCATCATCTTTATGGTGGTGGACTTTCCGGCTCCGTTGGGGCCAAGATATCCGACGATCTCTCCTGCTTCGATGTCCAGCGATACATTGTTTACCGCCTTAACGATCTTATAATCTCTGGAGAACAGATCCTTGAAGCTTCCCTTCAGGCCTTCGTGTCGGTTGAGTACCTTGAACTCCTTGCATACGTCCTTCATGATGATCACTTTTTCTGCCATGATGCCACCTCCTTTATATACAGGCCGGATTTCCATGCCTGCAGCCCTTCGCCAGACAGCTTTCCCGTCGGAATTCCTCTTACGAAGATCCGTTAAAAAAGTGCTTGCGTTTTCTTGCAAATACAAGTATATTGTAGATAGAAACGAAATACTACCGCTATAATCCCTGATTTTTATAACAATCTTCCATTGCTTTGGAAGATTGTTATACTTTTCTGGAAAATATCGAAAAAATGAGAATTATTTAGAATTATTGAGGATACCGCTATGAACAAAGACGTGATGGGACTCATCGTAAAGAGAGATGACGGGTCGGAGATCGTCAACTATGACAATCCTTCCTTTCCGTCCTACATCTATGACGGATGGGGCAAGCCCCGTGTAACCTGGGAGAAGGTGCCACATTTTCATGAGGACGTGGAGATCGTGACCGTGAAGGAAGGCCACATGGCTTACTCGGTGAACGGCAACGAGATCACGCTGAACGAAGGGGATACCATCGTGGTGAATTCCCATCAGATCCATTACAGCATTTTCCCCGAACCCGTCCGCTACGTGATCTTCATCATCCGTCCCAGCGTGCTCATGTCCTCCGTGGCGGTGGAAATGCAGGCGATCCGCCCCATCATCGACAATCCGGAGATCTCCCACCTCCGCTTCCGCGGAATGAACGAATATGCCAAGGACGTCTACGAACTGATGATGACACTGCCGGATATCCGGCACGACCCCTTCCAGATCACCATGCAGTTCTTCCGGCTCTGGGATATCATCCGGAAGCAGGCTACCCACTATATGTCAGGCGAGGGCGAGGTTCCGTCGGATCCCCGGATGCAGCTTTTCAAATCCATGATGCATTACATATCCCTGTCCTATAAAGGAAATGTGACGCTGGCCGAGATCGCAGCCAGCGCCAACATCAGTAAATCCCTGTGTAATGCTCTTTTCAATCAATACGTGGGGGAATCCCCCATCAGCTACCTCATGCATCTCCGGTGCAGAAAGGTGGCGGAATACCTCCGCTCCAGTTCCATGTCCCTGGGGGAGATCGCAGCCATCACCGGCTTCAACGGAGTCAGCTACATGTCGGAGACCTTCCGGAAGTTCTTCGACAATTCCCCGCGGGAATACCGAAAGCTGTGGCTCAATCCCGTGGCCCAGATGCAGAACTCCGGGGAGGAGGCGTAAACCCCGCATAATTCGGATGCCGCGTCACCTTCCGCCCGACTTCCGCTGTCGGTAGGCTTCGTACGCCACCACCGATCCGCTGACCGCCGCATTCAGCGACTCCACCTGCCCCTCCATGGGGATGCGGAGCAGGCGGTCCGCCGTGGCAGCCACCTCATCCGTAAGGCCCTTCCCTTCATTTCCGATGAGGAAGGCCACAGGGCCGGTCAGGTCATTTTCATAGAAATCCGTGCCGGAGAGATGTGTCCCATAGACCACCACTCCGGTCTTTTTTAATTCCTCGACTGCACCCGGAAGATCCTCGCATACCCGGACAGGAACACGGAAAATGGTTCCCATGGTGCTGCGTACCACCTTGGGACTGTAAGGATCGGCCGAGGTCCGGCTGAGCAGCACCTCCGTCGCTCCCACCGCCTCCGCAGTCCGGATCAGGGTCCCCACATTTCCGGGATCCTGCAGTCCGTCCAGCACAAGGTAGAGTGGTTGACATAATTCCGTATCGGGTTTTGCTTCCAACTTCAATCCTGATCTCGTTTTATCTGCATCCATGCCGGCCTCGCGCATCACGTCCTCCATGGACACCACCGCCAGCATTCCCTGAGGTGTCTCCGTATCCGACAGCTTCCGGAGCACCTGCTCCGACACCGTCTCCACGCGCCCGCACCAGCTCTCCAGCTCCGGATACTGCTGTGCCGCTGCCTCCGTCAGAAAGAGCATCCGCCGCCGTGCCTCCGGAACCTCCCGGATCATGCGGATCCCTTCCACCACGAAGCAGCCCTCTTCCCGCCGGAAGGAGGCCTTCTTCTTAAGCTTATCCACATATTTCACCGTATCATTTGTAACTGATGTGATCATCTCCGCTGCTTCGCCTCCCGCACCAGCACTGCGTTGGCGCCGTACTCCAGCTGCAGCTGCTTCATCAGACTGTCATCCACATGTACGCTGCCGTGGATGGGAACGCCCTTTTTCTCTTCCTTCAGCTGCACATAAACCGGGGTCTTACCCGGGTGCTCCGCCAGCATGGCCGCCAGCTGTCCCCGGACTGCCTTATATTCTTCCGCGTTGGGGATCAGGATCCAGAGTTCCTTCGACGCATCCTCCATTTCGGTTTTCACCATGTCAAATGTGCGGATCTCCGACGCCAGCAGCTTCCCCTCCTCCTCAGAGATGGAAGCCCGTCCGCTGACGATGATTCCCTTGTTCTTCTCCAACGCCATCCGCACACCGTCGTACACCTTCGGGAATACCACGATCTCGATCTGACCGTAGAGATCCTCCAGGGTGACAAACGCCATGGCTTCGTTGTTGCGTGTCATTTTCACGGTGATCTGCTCCACCAGACCGCAGAGGGTATAATTCCGGTTGTCCACCGCTGTGGTCTTCCCCGTCTCCTCCTCAGGCAGGAAGTCCAGGGTACTGGCTGTTGCGTAGCGCTCCACCAGCTCCTTATAGGCATCCAGCGGATGACCGCTGACGTAAATGCCCAGCACCTCCTTCTCTCTGGCCAGGATCTCCTCCTTCGGGAATTCCGGCATGTTCGGGAAGGTGATCTTCGTCTTCTCCACCTCTTCCTCCCCCAGGAATTCCATGAGAGACATCTGCCCGGTCATGCTGCGCTTCTTCTCCGCATTTACCTGCTCCACAATCTCCGGAAACATCATGTTCATCTGCCTGCGGTTCTGGCCGAAGCTGTCAAATGCGCCGGCAAAGATAAAGCTTTCGATGGTTCTCTTGTTCGCTTCCTTGTTCGACAGGCGGCGGATGAAATCCGACAGATCCGTAAAGGGTCCGTTGGCTTCCCGCTCACGCAGGATCTCGTCCACCACGGAATCTCCCACGGACCGGATGGCGGACATGCCGTAACGGATCCCGCCCTGATCCACGGAGAATTCGCCCCGCCCCACATTTACATCGGGAGGCAGCATTTTGATGCCCATCTTCTTCACGGCTTCGATGTAATTCGCCATCTTCGGTGCATTGCTCCGCACCGAGGTAAGCAATGCCGCCATAAAGTCCAGGGGATAGTAACACCGAAGATATGCTGTCTCATACGCCACAACGGCATAGGCCGCCGCATGGCTCTTGTTAAATGCGTAGCTTGCGAAGGCGGCCATCTCATCAAAGATCTTGTTTGCGATCTTCTCAGGGACGCCGTTCTTAATGCAGCCGGGAACTCCCAGCTCCTCATTTCCGTATACGAAATATTCCCGCTCCTTCGCCATGACGTCCGCCTTCTTCTTGGACATGGCACGGCGCACCAGATCGGAACGGCCCAGGGAGTATCCCGCCAGCTTCATAACGATCTGCATTACCTGCTCCTGGTAGACGATACAGCCGTAGGTCGGCTTCAGGATGTCCTCAAGGAGCGGCGTGTCGTAGGTCACCTCTTCAGGATGGGACTGCGCCTTGATATACTGGGGAATGAAATCCATGGGACCCGGACGGTATAGGGAAATGCCCGCAATGACATCCTCCATGTTCCTGGGCTTTAGGTCCCGCATGAAGGAACGCATGCCGGAGCTCTCCAGCTGGAACACACCCTCCGTCTTTCCTTCGGAGATCATTTCATATACCTTCGGATCGTCCATATCAAGATGATCCATATCCAGCTCGATACCCAGCCGTTCCTTAACGGATCTGGCCGCATTCTGGATCACAGTCAAAGTACGGAT
>CADBRW010000184.1 GCA_902797155.1 uncultured Lachnospiraceae bacterium | reverse complement strand
TCTTCCGAGGTGGCGAAGGCTGTCATGGATCTCAGCATCAAGCTGCATGGGACCCACGATTTCTATCAGGCCATGGCATATGCGGCGGCCGAGATCAAGCACATTTGTCAGGCGGAGAAATGCTCGCTTTATACAGTCGATAAGAACAACCGGACCTGTGATTTCATCAACGAGGACGGACTGCAGGAAGAGTACCTCAGAGCATTTGCGGAGGATATGGACCGCACGCCCTTCGAGGTTGCGGAGGCCTGGGAGGAGGATCTCGCCCTCAGCGACTGCCTGCTGCTGGACAGCCTGGAGGTGATCCGGGAGCGGGATCCTGCGTGGTACAGGTCGCTGGAGGCACACGATATCCGGAACCTGGTCCTGTATGCGATCCGTTACAATCAGGATCTGGTTGGATTTATCTGGGCGGCGAACTATGATGTGGAGCGCGTGGACCGGATCAAGGAGACATTGGAGCTGTCCACCTTCCTCATCGCGGCGGTGATCACCAACCATCAGCTGGTTTCGCGTCTGGAATTCCGCAGCGTGGTGGACGCGCTGACCCAGGTGGGTAACCGGAATGCCATGAATGACCGTGTAGACCGGATCCTGTCCGGGGAGGATGCGCTTCCGGAGGAGATGGGCTTTGTCTTCGCGGACGTCAACGGGCTGAAGGTTGTAAATGATCAGGACGGCCACGAGGCGGGAGACAAGCTGCTGGTACGGGCTGCGGCCCTGCTGAAGGTAGCTTTCAGTGACTATGAGGTCTACCGTGCGGGAGGGGACGAATTTGTGGTGATCTGTCCGCACATTTCCGGAGAGGAACTGGAGAAAAGGGTGACCCGGCTGCGGAGCCTGGCGGATGCTAGCTCTGATGTGAGCCTTGCCGTCGGCACCGAGCATTGTCGGGGAACCTATGATATCCGCAAGGCCATGCATTTGGCGGATGAGCGGATGTACAAGGACAAGGCAGAGTATTACCGGACGCATCCGGAGAAAGACCAGAGGCAGTCTAGAGGTTAACATAATGTGGTTTATTAACTGTTTATTGCTTATGGTGGGCGCCATTACGGCGGTGCTGGGGATCAGCTTCTATTCCCGGAACCGCGAGGCGGCGGGCAACATACGATTTATCATATTGTTTTACGGGCTGTGCTCCGCGCTGTGGTGTATCATCTACGGCTTTATCGGGATCACGGATAATCTTGATGCCTGTCAGATGCTGCGGAAGATCGGCGTGCTGGGTGTTGACGGCTTCGTGCTGACGGAGGTGTTCCTGGGGACGGAAATGGCGGGCCTGAAGAAGAGGTCCATCCTTATCATCCGTTGGAGTGCGGTGTTCATTACCATTTTCGATTATTTCTGGTTTTGCCAGGACACCATTGACACCTTCATCCGTGAACGGGCGTGGACGACCTGGACGGCAAATCCGGAGGGAAACCTGAACCGTACCATCCATACGGTATACATCGTCATCATGTTTCTGCTGCTGTTCCTCCTGGGGATCAAATGGGCTGCCAGCAACCGTCTGAGACGTCAGAACCGGTTCTTCGTGATGGTGTTCGTGTCGAATTTCATCATGCTGTTCTTCTCATTTCCGGACACATATCTTCCGGCCATCGGGAAGCGGGCCGTTTCCACGTCGGGCCTTGGTGCGGCTTTCTGTACCATCGTTATCTGGTACGGCGCGACGCAGCTCAGCACATTTGACATCCGCGCCGGAAATATCAAGGACCGGCTTTTCGAATTCCTGGACGCCGGGATCATCGTGCTGGACACGAATTTCCGGATCACCATGGTGAATCGTTATGCGCAGCAGATGGTGAGCGGTAACCGCGGGGCGGACCCGTTGCTGCATTCACTGCGAGGCGGGAAGCGTGGAAATGTACCGCTGTCCCGGATGTGCCAGAAGCTGACGGATTTCTTCACCATTGATCCGGTGACCATGGCAGAGCTCTTCGCGGGCGCGGAAAATGAGATCAGTACCGCGCGGCTGTGGGACAAGACCGGGACCCGCGCGTATTTCGTCAGGATGAAGGCGGTGGCGGATGATTACGGCGATCCCATCTGCTATATGTGCGTCTTCCTGGATGTGACGGAGGAGGTGGAGGCTGCCACGAGGCTGGAGATCGCCAGCCAGGCGAAGAGCCGTTTCCTTGCGCAAATGTCACACGAGATCCGCACGCCCATCAATGCCGTGCTGGGTATGAATGAAATGATCCTCCGCGAGTCCAAGGAGACGAATACCCTGGAGTATGCGGAGAATATTGATTCCGCCGGAAATACGCTGCTGACGCTGATCAACAGCATCCTGGATTTCTCCAAGATCGAGGACGGGAAGATGGACATCGTTCCCGTGGA
>CADBRW010000183.1 GCA_902797155.1 uncultured Lachnospiraceae bacterium | reverse complement strand
CTGTAAGAGCTGTCAGGAGGCGGTGGATGCCGGCTTTATCCGCGGAGAATGTAAGAGCGGATGCGTCGGCGTGGGGTCCTGCATCCCTGTGTGCAAGAAGAATGCCATCAGGATCGAGGACGGGAAGATCGTTGTCGACCGGGAGCTGTGCGACGGCTGCGGTGACTGCGCGGCTCCGGGCGTGTGCCCTCAGGGGCTGATCCGCATGATCCCGCGGGAGGCCACCAACTTCATTCCCTGTTCGAGCACGGAGGAAGAGGAGGATGTGGTGCGCGCGACCTGCGGCTACGGCTGTATCGCCTGCGGCGAGTGCGAGCGGTCCTGTCCCCGCGGCGCCGTGTCCATCGTGGACAACCATGCCGTGATCGATTATGAAAAATGTGCCGGCTGCGCTTCCTGCACGGTGCGCTGCAAGAAGAAGATCATCGTGGACACGCTCCACGACCTGACGGTGCTGAAGGAGAAGGTGGCCTTCGTCCGCTGCTCCGGCGGGGCAAAGAATTCCGCAGCATTTAAGGCCCTGGGCATCCAGAGCTGTGAGGAAGCTGCGAAGCTGGATGCAAAGGCCATGGGCCTCTGTACTACGGGCTGCTGCGGCCAGGGAAGCTGCACGGCAGTGTGTCGTTATGGCGCCATCAGTGTTGTGAACGGAACTGCTGTGGTGGATCCTGAAAAATGTGTGGGCTGCCGGGACTGCACCTACGCCTGCCCGAAGAACCTGATCACCATCGTGCCCTATCAGGGCATGAAGCTGGTTCCCTGTTCCTCCACGGCGGATTATGAGGATAAGCTTCAGGTCTGTGATTCCGCCTGCATCGGCTGTAAGGACTGCATGGAGAACTGCCCCAACGGCGCGATCTACATGGAGGAGAAGCATGCGGTTGTGGATCCGGAGATCTGCGAAAACTGCAATATGTGCCAGTATGTCTGCATGCGGAACGTGATCCGCGAGCAAAGCGTGCCGGATTATATCTATCTGCAGCGTCAGGCCATGGCAAATGATGCGCTGGACGAGATGCCGGAAGCAGACGTAAAGAAGGGAGGTGACTGCTAATGCGCGAACGTAAGACTATGGACGGGAATACAGCTGCGGCGCATGTAGCCTATGCCTTCTCTGAGGTGTCGGCGATCTATCCCATCACACCTTCCTCTCCCATGGCGGAGAGCATGGATGAATGGGCTGCGGCAGGCCGGAAGAATCTCTTCGGCGAAAAGGTAAATATCATCGAGATGGAATCCGAGGGCGGCGCGGCAGGCGCGGTTCACGGTTCTATCACGGCGGGTGCATATACAACGACATTTACGGCATCCCAGGGACTGCTCCTGATGATCCCGAACATGTACAAGCTGGCAGGCGAGCAGACACCTACGGTGTTCCATGTGGCTGCCCGGGCGCTGGCTACCCACGCCCTGTCCATCTTCGGTGATCACTCGGATGTTATGGGCTGCCGGCAGACCGGTTTCGCCATGCTGTGCTCCAACAGCGTGCAGCAGGTTATGGACCTGGCAGCGGTGGCACATCTTTCCACCATTGCAGGAAAGCTGCCCATGATGCATTTCTTCGACGGTTTCCGTACCTCGCATGAGTACCAGAAGATCGAGGTCTGGGATTACGAGGACCTTCGGGAAATGGTGGACTGGGACGCAGTTCGCCGCTTCCGGGAGCATGCTCTGAATCCGGAGCACCCACATTTGCTTGGCTCTGCGGAGCAGCCTGAGACCTTCTTCCAGCACCGTGAGGCCTGCAACCCGGCGTACATCAGCACGGTGGACACGGTCGTAAAGTACATGGATCTGGTAAATGCGAAGATCGGCACCGACTATAAGCCCTTTAACTACTACGGCGCACCGGATGCCACCGAGATCCTTATCGCCATGGGCTCTGTCTGCGAAGCAGCGGAAGAGGTGGTGGACTATTTAAATGCGGCGGGACACAAGACCGGTATCGTGGAGGTACATCTGTACCGGCCCTTCTCCGTGGAGTATCTGACGAAGGTGCTTCCGGAGACAGTTCAGAAGATCGCGGTTCTGGACCGGACCAAGGAGCCCGGCGGTATCGGCGAGCCTCTGTTCCTGGATGTCTGCTCCGCACTTCGTGACACGAAATGGAAGGACTGCCTTATCGTAGGCGGCCGTTACGGCCTGGGCTCCAAGGACGTTCAGCCCGGTGATATCCAGGCTGCCTTTGAGAATCTTTGGAGTGACGCGCCGAAGAAGGAATTCACGCTGTCCATTAACGATGATGTGACACATTTGTCTCTGCCTGTCACCTCCAATCCGGACGTGGCTCCGAAGGACACGAAGGCCTGCAAATTCTGGGGCCTGGGTGCTGACGGGACTGTGGGCGCAAATAAGAACTCCGTTAAGATCATCGGTGACCATACGGACAAATATGTCCAGGCGTATTTCCAGTACGACTCCAAGAAGTCCGGCGGTGTGACCATTTCCCACCTCCGCTTCGGGGACAGTCCCATCAAGTCCACCTACTATGTGAAGCAGGCGGATTTCGTGGCGTGCCACAACAGTGCATATCTCACGAAATATGATATGGTCCAGGATGTCAAGCCCGGCGGGTCCTTCCTGCTGAACTGCACCTGGAATGACGAGGAGCTGGAGGAACATTTGCCTGCAGCCGTGAAGCGGTATATCGCTGAAAATGGGATCCGCTTCTACACCTGCAACGCGGTGGACATCGCGAAGAAGGTGGGACTGGGGGCGCGGCGGACGAACTCCGTTCTGCAGGCGGCATATTTCCAGATCGCCCAGATCATCGATATCGACAAGGCCATCGGATATATGAAGGACGCCATTGTGAAGACCTATTCCAAGAAGGGGCAGAACATCGTGGACATGAACTGTGCGGCTGTGGACGGCGGCGTGGAGAGCGTTCATGAGGTTACGGTTCCCGAGAGCTGGAAGGGCGTTCCGGCGGACCCGGCGCCGACACCGCTGGTGGGCCGCGACAAGCTGCATACCGATTATCTGAACAACATTTTGGTACCCACAAATACACTGGCCGGCGACAACTGCCCGGTATCCGCATTTCTGGATACGGCGGACGGTCTGCTGCCCTCCGGAACCGCCATGTACGAGAAGCGCGGCATCGCTGCGGACCTGCCTCACTGGTGTTCCGGAAACTGCATGCAGTGCAACATGTGCGCGTACGTCTGTCCTCACGGCGTGATCCGGCCCTTCGTGCTGACCGCCGAGGAGGCGAAGGACTATCCGGATGCACAGCCCATGAAGGGTACGAAGGATCTGTATTTTGTGCTCGGCTTCTCGGCAAAGGACTGCACAGGCTGCGGTTCCTGCGCGGATGTGTGCCCGGCACGGAAGAAGGCCCTGGAAATGCAGGCCATGGACACGAAGTTCATGGAGGCTGCCCAGGCCAGATACGATAAGCTCTTTGCAACCGTGCACAATGAGGACCGGAAGATCCCCTTCGATGCTTCGACAGTGAAGGGCTCTCAGTTCGTGCAGCCGCTGATGGAATTCTCCGGAGCCTGCCCGGGCTGCGGTGAGTCGCCCTATGCGAAGCTGGTTACTCAGCTCTTCGGCGACCGGATGCTGGTGGCAAATGCCACGGGCTGCTCCATGATCTGGGGCTGCTCCGCACCCTCCACGCCTTACACGGTGAACAAGGACGGACGCGGACCTGCATGGGCAAATTCCCTCTTCGAGGATAATGCGGAGTTCGGCTATGGTATGGCCACTGCCGTAAATGCGCGGCGGAAGGAGCTGGGCACTGCAGTGGAGGCTCTCCGGGATGCCTTTGCGGATTCAAAGAATGCTGCATCGGGCGCAGCTGCGGGCATCGGGACAGCGGCTTCCAACTGGCTGATGTTCAAGGATGACGGCAAGGCCTCCCGCATCGTGGGAGAGGAGCTGCTGAAGAAATGTGAGGCACTGCTGGGCGGTGCGGATGATGCTGCGGGCGACGCCGGCACGGGTGCTTCGGATGCTGGTGCTTCGGTGGATGCCGGCGTTTCGGCGGAGGTGCGGAAGCATGCACAGTATATCGTGGCAAATGCGGACCTGCTCACCAAGCCTTCTGTCTGGATCTTCGGCGGCGACGGCTGGGCTTATGATATCGGATACGGAGGACTGGACCATGTACTGGCCTCCGGTGAAAATGTAAATGTGCTTGTCTTCGATACCGAGGTTTATTCCAACACGGGCGGTCAGTCCTCCAAGGCAACCCCCGTGGGTGCGGTGGCGAAGTTTGCAGCCGCAGGTAAGAAGGTGAAGAAGAAGGACCTGGCGCAGATCGCCATGGCCTACGGATACATTTACGTGGCACAGATCGCCATGGGCGCAAATCCGGCGCAGACACTGAAGGCACTTCGGGAGGCGGAGGCCTACGACGGCCCATCGCTGATCATTGCCTATGCTCCGTGTATCAACCACGGCGTGAAGGCCGGCATGAACCGGAGTATGCGTGAGATGCGCAGTGCGGTGCGTGCAGGCTACTGGAATCTGCTGCGCTATGACCCGCGGCTTGCGGAGAAGGGTGAGAACCCGCTTCTTCTGGACAGCAGCCAGCCTACGGACAGCTACCGTGATTTCCTGATGGGAGAGGTTCGGTACAACTCGCTGAAGCTGAGGTTCCCGGAGGTGGCTGAGGAGCTCTTTACCAAGGGCGAGAAGTCCGCTATGGAGAGGTACGAGTCGTTGCATATGAGAGCTTTGGACGGTAACGCAGGCCAGACGGCCGAAGTAGGAGGAGCAGTGAAAGGAGGGGATGCGAAGTGATCAATCTGAGCAAGGTACGTACAAAAATGCCGGAGCAGGATCCTCGCGTCCGCACCGGAAATTTCGATGAGGTGGCTACGGGCTACACCGAGGAAATGGCCATCCGTGAGGCGCTGCGCTGCCTCAAATGCCGGGAGCATCCGTGTCAGACCGCTGGATGTCCGATCCACAATCATATACCGGAATTTATAGAGAAGATCACCATGGGCGCCTTCGAGGAGGCGTACCAGATCCTGGCGGAGACCACCTCTCTGCCGGCGGTCTGCGGACGTGTGTGCCCGCAGTATCTGCAGTGCGAAGGAAAATGTGTCCGCGGGGAGAAGGGACGTCCGGTAGCCATCGGCGCGCTGGAGCGGTTCGTGGCGGACTGGCACCGGAAGAACGTGGGTGCTGAGGCTGGAGATGTGGCCGGGGCTGCGAGTGGTGATGTGGCCGGATTGAATGCCGGCGCGGACACTGCAAGTGATTCGACGAAGATCTCTGACGAAAGTTCGAATGATGGCGTCAAGGTGGCTGTCATCGGCTCCGGACCTGCAGGTCTTGCCTGCGCAGGGGTCCTGGCAGAGAAGGGCTACAGCGTTACATTATTTGAGAAAGAAGAGCTGGCCGGCGGTGTGCTGGCATATGGCATCCCGAAGTTCCGGCTGCCTGCCGAGATCCTGGAGACAGAACTGGAGGAGCTTAAGGCCGCGGGCGTCACATTTGAAACAGGAAAAGCACTTGGGAAGGACTTCACCCTGGACGAGCTGGAGCAGCAGGGATTCAAGGCCGTCTTCATCGGAAACGGCGCAGGCAAATCCATGCGGCTCGGGGTTCCGGGACAGGAGATGACGGGCGTGCTCCCGGCATCCACCTTCCTGTATGACGTGAATGTGAAGGGCGCATATCCGGATGCGGAAAGGATCGCCATCATCGGCGGAGGAAATGTGGCAATGGACGCCTGCCGTGCAGCGGTGCGTTGTCCGGCTGCGCAGAAGGTGACGGTGGTGTACCGCCGTTCCGTGGCGGAAATGCCTGCGGATCCCGCGGAGTTAAGGGAAGCCGAGGCCGAGGGCGTGGAATTCCTGTATCTCACCGGACCGGTGGAGGTGGTGGGACAGGACGGACATGTGACGGGCCTGAAGTGCCAGAAGATGGCGCTCACCGAACCGGATGCATCCGGCCGGAGACGGCCCGTGCCCGTGCCGGATTCGGAATTCGTTCTGGATGCGGACTGTATCATCGAGGCCATCGGAAGCCAGAGCGACAATGCCTGTGCGGACGGCGTGACAACCTCGGACCGCGGACTGATCGTGGTGGATGAGGAGACATTTGCCACCTCCCGCCCGGGCGTGTATGCCGGCGGAGATACCGTGACCGGGCCGAAGACTGTGATCGCAGCCATGGGCGCCGGCAGAAAAGCCGCCGCAGCGATGTGTGAGTACCTGGCGTAACCCAAGGGGTCAGACCCCATTACAAAAATGTTACACGAAGAAAACAGGTATTTACACCTCATCAGTCCGCTTCGCGGACAGTTCACCCCATGAAACGGAGGTAGGGATGGTATGTTAGTAGCACTGGATCTGACAGGTGATGTGATCACGTATGCTTATTTCGACGGAAGTGAGGTCGTGACGGAGGAGCTGAGTAATATGAAGGGGTTCCGGACCAAGGATCTCTTCAAAGTCGACGGGGCGATCACTTCGCTGCTCCGGGTCGTGAAGGACATGATCGGATTCGCGGGAGTTACGGTGACGGAAAGCATCGTGGCGCTGCCGGCGTACTGCAATTACGCGGAAAGAGAGCGCGTTAAAAATGCGGCGGTCTCTGCAGGCATGAGTGCGCCTTATATGATCAGGGGTTCGCTGGCCTCTGCGCTGACGCTCTTCCAGACAACGGATATGGATAAGAAGGATGCGGTACTTTGCAGCGTGCACTCGAATTATGCGGAAATGTTGCTCTTCTCGGTGGACGGAGATGTCTTCCGGGTACTGGGCGCAACCAGCATTTTATATGAGGGGGATGCGGTGGCGGAGGATCCGGAGAAACTGCAGAAGCGGATCCGGTCCGAGCTGAAGGCACTGTACAGCGAGCAGGGTCTGACCATGGGAGAGAAGGACGAGGAGATCTACATTTCCATAGATGAAAATGCGGGGACGCAGGGCGAGGCCTTCACGGAGATCCTGGGAGAGTGCTACGAAACTACGCCCACCGAATTCGAAAATGACGCGGCGCAAGGCGCATTTTACCAGCTGATGAAGCGGGAGGATTTCCGCTGCGACACCATCCGGAAATGCTTCCTGGTGGACTGCAGCGTGGAGGGCATCAGCATCGGCTCCGGCGTGGGCGGCGAGATCGTGGAGGTCTGCAAGCGGAATGTGCCCCTGCCGGTGAAGACGGAGGTGTGCCTGCCGGTATCCTTCGACAACGTGCTGTGCTTCTACGCGGGAAATTACCGGAACCGCGAATACGACGAGCCCATCGGGACCTGCCGGATCCCCGGGCAGTACCGCACCCAGAACGTGCATGTGAAGATCACACTGAACGAGGACGGCATCGTGGAATACTCCGTGCTGGATGCTTCCCGCCAGGTGATCTACCCACGCCAGAAACTGAATTAG
>CADBRW010000182.1 GCA_902797155.1 uncultured Lachnospiraceae bacterium | reverse complement strand
CAGAATCTTCCCACGGAAGATGACCACACCACCACAGCTCGTTGCTTTTGTCACGGCCGTGTCCTCCCTATTCGTATGGTGTGAATAAACTTAAGAAAATTATAGCAATTCTGCCTAAGTTTATCAAGGAGAACTTTGGAAATATCAGGGATAATAGGCCTCAAATACGGCACCCGCAACATCCACTCCGGTAAGGCCGTCCTCATCGGAATCTTCGATCACAACACTTACGACGATATCCGGATCCTCGGGATTGGAATATCCCACAAACCAGGAGTTGCAATGTCCGGCAGCATCGTATTCGGCCGTACCGGTCTTACCGATGATCTTATGCCGGTAGTTGGAAAACTTCCAGGCTGCCGTTCCGTATTCCGCAGGAGCCTTAAGCAGCTCTGCCAGCTTACTTGCTTCATCGACGGTCATAAGCGTGGCTGCGGTGGAACTCTTGTAGGTCTTAACCTCCGACCCTGCCGCATTTCGGATGGAATCCACCAGATAAGGCTTCATCAGTACTCCGCCGTTGGCGATGGCCGACATGATCATGGCATTATGAAGCGGCGTGATCTGTGTATCGCCCTGCCCGATCACCGTCTGGGGGATCTGCTCACGGCTGGAATTCCCGTCAAGAACAAAGCTGGATTTCTGACAGCCACCGTCATAGGGAATCTCCTTGTTGAAAAGGAGGTCCTCCGTGGTGGTCCGGAGACCGGCCATGCTGATCTCATTCATACCGATATTTGCAAAGCTGGTATTACAGGAATAGCCTACGGAATGCTCCAGGTCCACTTCCCCGTGCTTCCTGTGGTTATAACAGATGATCTTCACATTTGCAAAGGAATCCTCACCGGAACAGTCATAGCTGTAACCGGAGGTGGATCCATGCTCACGGATATACTGCAGTGTGGTCACGATCTTAAATGTGGAGCCGGGCGCATAGAGGCCCTGCGTTGCACGGTTGAGCAGCACCGTACTCTTCTCGCCCTCTTCCGTATGGATCTCCTCCCATACCTCGTCGATCTTATTGGGATCAAAGCCCGGCTTGGAAACCATGGCCAGGATCCGTCCGCTGTCAGGCTCCAGTACCACAACGGCTCCCTTGTGATTCTTCATGGCCTTATATGCAGCAGTCTGAAGCTTGGCATTCAGTGTGGTGACCACCGTATCGCCATCCTTCTTCCTTCCCGCCAGATCGTCCTTGACCTGTGACATGATATTTTCATGTGTCGTCAGAAGCTGGAAATTCATGGACAGCTCGATTCCTGCACGTCCGTAATCATTATAGCCGACAACATGGGCAAATGTCTCACCGTAAGGATATTCACGCACATCCTTCCCGCCCTTCTCCACGGTCCTTGCAAGCACGGAGCCGTCGGAGCTTACGATCTCTCCCCGTTTCACAAGATCCGCCATGGCGTCCTGTCTCCGGTTTCCCGAATCCGCCACGACCCTCTCTGCATCGGCAGCAAGAAAGTAGATGATATATCCGAACATGCCAAAGAAAAGCAGAACGAAAACGTACGTAAGTACCACGATCGGCCTGTTTTTCCTTTTGTTTCTCTCTTCTCTTTTCTCCTTATGGAGCAGGAATTCCTCGAGCCGGGTCACCGGTGTATCCGGTTGCGGCGGCATATTCTGCTGCTGCGGCTCTGAGTTCTCGTTCCTCTGCTTCAAGAGCTTCACCTTCTTTTCCGACTAAGATATATACAAACTGCACCATGGAGAACATGATGAGTGTACTGAACACACTACTGATTCCGTAGCTGACCAAGGGAAGGGTCACACCCGTGGACGGGATAAACTTCGTAACACCGCCGATGTTCAGGAACACCTGTATGATGTAGCTGATGGCAAAACCGAAGGTCATATACTTGTAGAACGGCTGCTTGCACTTCATTGCGATATTGGCCATGGCGATGAATCCGCTGACATAGATCAGGATCAGGCACAGTCCGAAGATGGCCCCCAGCTCTTCGCAGATGGCAGAGAAAATGAAGTCGCTCTCATTGACCGGGATGTAATATGGCATTCCCTTTCCAAGTCCCATACCCGTGAATCCGCCGGTCCCGATGGCAAACAGGGATTCTGACAGCTGATACCCGCCGGTTTCCCGGTAAGCCCAGGGGTCCTTCCACGCCTCCACACGGACAGAGATATGGTAGAACAGAGAATCCTTGAACAATATATATCCCAATACCACGACTCCTACTACCAGGACCACTCCACCGATCAGGAAGATGGGTCTGGAGGTAGCCAGATAAACCATGGAAATATATGCCAGATAGAAAATGGCGATGGCACCGAAGTCCTTTTCGACTGCCAGTACCGCCATGAATGCAGCGGCGATCACCGCATTTATCACCACATCCTTCAGCGTTGCCGCCTTCACCAATCCGCTGGCTACAAAGAGCACGAACAGGATCTTGACAAATTCCATGGGCTGCAGGGAGATACCCGCGATACTGATCCAGTTCCTGGAACCGTTGATATTCTGTCCCACGTGGGGAATGAAGACCGTCAGCAGGAAGAGGATTCCCACAACGCCATACATTACCGTCCAGTTCCGCATATTTGTCAGTCTTCCCATGATATACGGCAGGAAGCTGGCCAGGAACAGACAGACAGTGGCCAGAATAAACTGACGCACCGCCAGCTCATGGTTCAGACGGGTCAGCATGGTATACCCGATCAGCATCAGGAAGGTGATATTGTTGATCAGCAGACGGGATGCCTTCGGATAAACCGCATGGAAGATGGCCAGATACAGGATCGCGATCAGGATCTGGATGGGATAATACGCCAATACGGTTTTGTCATCCGTGTTGAAATACAGCATGACATGGCAAAGAAAATGAATAGCGAAGATGTAGAACACCTGCAGATTCACGTTCCATATCCTCCGCTTCGGATTCTTTGCGGTAAAGTAAGAAAAGCACTTAATGGTATACAGTGCCATGAAAACCAGTACAAGATATTTGGATGTCACACATATGATATTGATCATAACAGTCCATTGTGACGGATTCCCTTAACAGATGTGAGATCACCTGCAAGGATCCGTTCCATCGTCTCCTTTGTTTCATCCGTAAACCGATAGGCCCGTGCACGAGACTTCGTATCCTGCAGCACAGGCAAATCACTTAAAATGACATTATAACACATTTCGGAATTCCGATAAAGTGTTACATTTCTTCCACGGGAACTGCGAAGCAATGTCTTTCCATGATGACGATGATCTCTCTGCATGGTGATCATCATGGGCAGCGGCCCGTAAACCGTGGTGATCCGTGTCGTATCGTCAGGCAGAGGGATCCGGTCGGTCTCACCTTCGGAAAGCTCATAGGGGGCTTCCATCCATATTTCCTCAGTCAATCCACGGGCCGCATCACGGAAATGTCGCACCGCCCGTCCGTTATAACCGTATAATGCAGCTCCCAGGAAAACGGTATGTAGTTTCACGGACCGGTTCAGCCAGTAAGCAAAGCTGTCTATTCCGGAGATATATGCCCCGTCCAGTTCCTCTGCAAGAGCAAGAAGCCCCTCCATCCTTTCATCCGGGATAAGGGTACGGTAAATATACGGAAATCCCACCAGATACCGGCATCCTGATGCTTTCTTCCGATACAGATCCCGTATTCCGTCCGGGTCCATCCAGGCCATGCCGAAATCAAAAACCACTGCAGAAATCCCGTTTTCCGGAAGTCTGCCAGCAAGCGAAAGGTCTGATACGAACACCACATTTCCGGACATGGTTTCCCTTTTTGCACCGATATCGGCTGATTGAGCTTCTGCCGGCTCCCCGTCCATATCTCTGCAGGGAAGCTCTCTCCTGCTTTGACCGATCAGCTTCTCCCTCAGTCCACTCAGCGCATCCCTTCTCAGCCTTTTGATCTCAGAAGCCGGAAGAAACAGGGTTCCGTCATTCTCCAGAACAAGTTCCTTTAGTACGAACTCCGTGTCAGCCAGGGTTCCGATCTTCTCACGAAGGATCTCATCACTGACCGGACGTCCGGTGGCCCTGTCCGGAATCGCCCCATGTACCGTAATCCGCAGGTGATTCTTCTCTGCACGTTTTTGGGGCTCAGCGGTAACGGAAAAAGGTTTTCCTTCCTTCAGGCAGACAGTCATACGCAGCGGAAGCTTCGGACCATCCTTCAGAAAACGCTCTTCGATCTCACGGGTAAGTGCCGCATTTCTCGTTCGGATCAGGGGTAGCCCTTTCCTCAGCAGAGCGGTTTTGGGTGCACGGAGTGTTGTGACGCTGCCGGAAGATGCATCCTCCGGTGCGGTCAGCCGAAGACTTTCCCCGGACCCTTTTCTCTCTGTCGGAGCAGGAAGCGGGATTTCCAACGAATCACCTGCATGAAGAGACTTTTCCAGGCTCACACGGACTTCTCCCTTCCCGATCCCGGAAAGGGTACCGACCGGAACGCCAGCATGCCCGGACTGCTCCTCATCCAGCATATCCGGACTCCCTTCGTCGAAAAGATAGCCATGGGTAAACCCGCCCCGGTGGAACACCTCTGTAAGCCGTTCCCTGTATGCCTTAGCACGGCTCTCACGGAAATCCCCTCTGAGGCAGTCATCCACCATCTGCTTATAGGCATCCACACAGACCGCAACATAGTATTCATTCTTCATCCTGCCTTCGATCTTCAGAGAATCGATTCCCGCCTCAATCAGCTGTGGAACCGCATCCAGCGTGCAAAGATCCTTCATTGACAGCAGGTATCTGTCATTGTACAGCTCACGGCAGGGCTGGGCACAGCGTCCCCGATTGCCGCTCCGCCCGCCGGCGAAGGAGGACATATAGCATCTTCCGCTGTAGCACACACACATGGCGCCATGAACGAAGGCCTCCACCTCGATATCCACCTCTTCCCGTATATTGCGAAGCTCCGCAAGGGTCAGTTCTCTCGCGGGGACGATCCGTGTGAAACCGAGAGCCTTTGCATATGCAGCCCCCTCCCTGGAACAGAGGTTCATCTGGGTGCTGGCATGGAGATCCAACAGCGGATACCGTTCCCGAAGCATACGAAAGACACCCAGATCCTGCACCAGGCAGGCATCCAGCCCTTCCCGGTAAAGGGGGTCCATGATCTCCGGTATCCGGCACATTTCCTCTTCCTTCAGCAGAGTATTCAGTGTCAGATATACCTTTACATCATGCAAATGAGCCTCTTCAATTACCTGAAGAAGCTCATCTTTCGTAAAGTTCGCCGCATAAGCGCGGGCACCGAAATACTCTGATGCAAGATATACTGCATCCGCACCGGCAGAAAGAGCCGCATGAAAAGCCGCCATCGTTCCGCAGGGTGCTAAGATTTCCGGTCTTTTATTTATCATTGTTTCTGTCCTTTTCCGCCTCTAATTGGACGATCTTTCTCTGGAGCGCGTTGATCTGTTCCTTGTACTCTTCAACCAGCTTCAAAGCGGCCTCATGCTTGATCTGTGCTTCGATCACCTCATGTCTGAGATCATACAGCTGCTGTTCCTTCTCCGTGTCATCTCTGGCGATCTCCTCAGCCTTATCCTTGGCCTTGAAGTAGTCGTCGGCGATATTCAGCGCAAGAAGCACACCCTGATACTCGGTATTCATCCGGCGATACTGCTCCGACGTCTTGCACTCGGCGATCTTTCCGTTAATATAGGTCGCTACGTTCTGGAGATAATCCTCTCCCTCGTATCCGCTCAGTGTATAAACTTTTCCGCCGATCACAACGGGTATATCTACCTTCTGTGCCATGTCATTCTCCTTTTCCCTATTCTGAGAGGAGGTTTTCCAATCCCAGCTGGCGATATGCCAGTTCGGAAGCCACCCGTCCCCTCGGAGTACGGTTGATAAAACCGTTCTTGATAAGATAGGGCTCGTATACGTCCTCAATCGTACCGGAATCCTCACCGATCGCAGCCGCAAGGACCTCTAAACCTACAGGGCCACCATGGAACTGACGGATAATGGTTTCCAGGATATTCCTGTCCGTCTGATCCAGTCCCGCGCTGTCCACATCCAGTCGGTCCAACGCGCGCTTGGCTATAGTATAATCTATTTCACCGCAATGTTCAACCTCTGCAAAATCTCTCACTCTTTTCAGCAGACGATTTGCAAGCCGCGGCGTACCGCGTGAACGCTTTGCGATCTCCAATGCACCTTCATCATCAATGGAAATACCGAGAACCTGCGCAGAACGAAGGATGATCCGCATCAGATCCGGAATCGTATAGAACTCCAGACGGTCCACAACTCCGAAACGGTCCCTGAGGGGTGCCGACAGCATACCAGCACGGGTCGTGGCTCCAACCAGTGTAAAATGTGGCAGTGACAGCCGGATGGACCGGGCGCTTTCCCCCTTACCGATCACGATATCGATGGCGAAATCCTCCATCGCCGGGTACAGGACCTCTTCCACCTGCTTATTCAGCCGATGAATCTCGTCGATAAAGAGCACATCACCTTCTGAAAGATTGTTCAGAATAGCCGCGATCTCCCCCGGCTTTTCGATGGCCGGACCGCTGGTGACCTTCATCTGCACTCCCATTTCCTCGGCAATGATTCCGGCCAGCGTTGTCTTTCCCAGTCCCGGGGGCCCGTAAAGAAGAACATGATCCAGGGACTCCTTTCTCTTCTTGGCAGCCCGGATAAAAACCTCCAGATTCTTCTTCACCTTGTCCTGACCGATGTATTCCGCAAAACTGGTAGGCCGAAGACCTGCTTCCGTTTTCAGTTCTTCCGAAGTCACTTCTGTTGTAATGATTCTTCGATCCATACTCATTTCCCGTCTACAGCTTGCGAAGAGCTGCGGAAAGCAGCTGTTCTACCGTCATGGACTCTGCCCCTTCCACCTTACGGATCGCACGGAGCGCATCCATATTGGAATATCCCAGAGCTGTCAGAGCCTCTGCCGTCTCACTGATCACATTTCCTTCCGTATCACCGCTGATACCATCCATATCAAGCTCTGCACTTCCGGGCTGAAGCACGCCCTTCAGATCGACAACCACCCTTTGTGCCGTCTTCGGACCAACGCCCTGTGCCTTGGCAATGGCCTTCGAATCGCCGGATTGAATCGCATAATAAAGCTCTTCCACCGTAAGTGTGTTCATGATCGCCAAAGCCGCCTTCGGTCCGACACCGCTGACGGAAAGCAGCTGACGGAATACACGGATATCCGACCGGTCCGGGAAACCGAAAAGAACCCATTCATCCTCCCGGATCTGTAAATGTGTATAAAGCAGTGTCTCACTCAGGCCCTGGCGGACCAGATCCTGAAGCACGCGGCCGGTAGTATAGATTTCATAACCGACTCCGTGGTTGTCCAGCACCACACTTTCCGTTCCGACATCGACGATCTGACCCTTGATATAGTATATCATAGTTCTCCAATCTCTATAAAAAGAGTGCCACACTTCTGCAGCACTCTAATTCGTTGCAAATTCAGGATTTTTTTACAGGAACTCGAAGTCGTCTCCGCCTTCCTCTTCACCATCACCGATCATGGCCTTGCCGGGCTTACGAGCTTCCTCGATCTCACCGACAAATACCTCATCGTCATCTCCACCCATAACGGTGGTCTCCTCTGCCTGCTTGATAAACTTGGATGCAGCAGAGTCTTCCTTCTTCTTGGTATCCTCAGCCTTGCCACCCTTTTTGTCATCCTTCTTAGGAGCGGCCTTCTTCGGATCCTCCTTCTTCTTGTCATCCTTCTTCGCAGCATCGCTGTTTGCGGCCTTCTCAAGCTCGTAGATCTTCAGACGATTCTCTTCTATGACCTTGTTCAGCTTCTCGTTCTCTTCCTTGAGCTTACTGTTCTCAGTGAAAGCTTCTTCATAAGCCCGTGCGATGGAGTTCATAAACTCATCTACTTCGCCCGGTTTGTAGCCGAAAAGCCCTTTCTTGAATTTCTGTGTTTTGATGTCAAGCGGTTGAATCATTCTGCCTTCCTCCATATAAACAAAATATTCTCTTTCAAATTATAACACATTTTGAAATAGTTTCAACCAAAAAAAATTGTGTTATAATGATTCTATCACATTTGACAGAAAAAGGGTAACAAATGATTACTTTTGACGAAAAAATCCCACAAAGCAAGGTGCCTGAATGGGATCTTCTTGCCTCTTTCTACGGCAGAGACAGGGTCCTCATGTTTGATCTGGAGACCACCGGCCTCACCCCCAGGAGTTCCTTTATCTACATCATCGGAATCAATCTCTGTCAGGACGGCGAATGGCATATCCTGCAGCTCTTCAACGACGACGGCCGCAGTGAGGTGGACATGATCCGGCGATTTATGGAGCTTCTGGAAGGTAGGACCACCCTGTTTCATTTTAACGGAGATACCTTCGATATTCCATTTGTCCGGGGCCGGATGGAGAAGATTCGTAAAGGACTCGGTATAGACATTCCCGACCGCATGTCCGAGGTCACATCCATAGACTTTCTGAAACAGATCCGTCCCTTCAAATATGCCCTTGGACTCCCGAACGTACGGCAGAAAACCGTGGAACAATACCTGGGGATCCGACGCGAGGACAAATATAACGGAGGCCAGCTGATCGATGTTTACCTCTCCTACCTTTCCTCCGGAAACAGGAGGAACCGGGACCTGGTGCTTCTCCACAATCGGGATGACATGGAAGGCATGTTCCACCTGGCACGGATGCATGCCCTGACCGAGCTTACCTCCGGAGAATTCACCCTGGAGGCTCCCTCCATGCAGCAGAAAGGAAACTGTCTGTATCTGGATCTTCCCCTGTCGCTTCAGTTCAAGCTCCCATGTCATCTGATCACAACAGGCTGCGGAGCAACACTGCGCGGTGATGAAAGACAGGCCAGTCTTACACTGCCCGTCTACAACGGAGACACCGTCTGTATGATCACGAAGGATACCGTCACCGGTTTCTTCCTTCCATGCTTTCACTACGAAGGAGTCACAAACTACTGCCTGCCGGGACAGCGAAAAGCCTCTTATATTGCGGCAAATGATGCACTCCTCGGGAATCCGGAGCACCTTCACGCCTATGCCGCCTGCGCGGTCCGGACCCTGATGAAGCAATCCGGCCGGAACCACTAAATGAAATAATATGACATGTACCTGCAATTAAGAAACTACGAAGCTGCGTCCGAGGCGATAAACGAAATGGACACGATTCCCACAT
>CADBRW010000181.1 GCA_902797155.1 uncultured Lachnospiraceae bacterium | reverse complement strand
GTCATCGGTTACGGTGCAACCTGTGATGCACACCATATCACTGCTCCGGATCCGGAAGGCATGGGAGCGGCAAACTGCATGAAGATGGCAGTTGAGGATGCAGGCATCCGTCCTGAGGATGTGGATTACATCAACGCACACGGAACCTCCACACCGCTCAATGATGCGGGAGAGACCAAGGCCATCAAGAAGGCCTTCGGTGATCACGCATATAAGCTGATGGTAAGCTCCACCAAGTCCATGACCGGACACCTTCTGGGCGGCAGCGGTGCAGTGGAAGCCATCATTACCACAAAGGCTCTTCAGGAGGGCTTTGTACCCGCAACCATCAACTATCAGGTTCCGGATCCCAACTGCGATCTGGATATCGTGCCGAATGAGGGAAGAAATGCAGACATCAAGGTTGCGCTCAGCAACTCGCTGGGCTTCGGCGGACACAATGCGACCACTGCATTTAAGAAATGGGAGGATGCTTAAGATGGAACTGAATTCAAATCAGATCAGAGAGATACTTCCGCATCGTTATCCCATGCAGCTGGTGGATAAGATCGTGGACTTTGAACCGGGAAAATGGGCTGAGGGCATCAAGTGCGTGACCGTAAATGAGCCCTTCTTCCAGGGACATTTTCCCGAGGCTCATGTAATGCCGGGAGTCCTGATCATCGAGGCACTGGCACAGTGCGGAGCCGTAGCCATCCTTTCGGAAGAGGAGTATAAGGGCAAGATCGCTTTCTTCGGAGGGATCAAGAATGCCCGCTTCCGTCAGCAGGTACGTCCCGGTGATGTGCTGACCCTTCGCTGTGAGATCACAGACCGGAAGGGACCTGTGGGCTTCGGCAAGGCGGTTGCAAAGGTGGGAGACAAGGTGGCCGCACAGGCTGAAATATCGTTTGTCGTGGGTGCATAAAGGCGTACGTGCGAAGCACGAAAGGAGAAGTGTATGTCCGGACCGGATAAGACAACTACAGATTATACCGAATCGAATCCTTTGCATGAAGTGTATTCCAAGTTCCGTGTGTACTATTATCGGGATGTATTCCGGAGGATCCAGAGCCGAGAGCTGTCGCTTTCCACTACGGAGGCGTACTGCATCGAGGTGATCGGTGCCCTGGGAAATCCGACCATTAATGAATTTGCGGATTTCATCGGCATATCACCTCCGAATGCAACCTATAAGGTGAATTCCCTGATCAAAAAGGGATACCTGAACAAGGTGCAGTCCGGTACGGATAAGCGGGAATTCATCCTTGAAGTTACGGATAAGTATTACAAATACTGGAATATCAATAAGAAATACATGGACATCGTGGAGAAGCGTCTGGAACAGAGTCTGACTCCGGAGGAGTTTGAGCTCTTTAACAGGATCATGCGCAGAGTTTCCACGGAAATGATGCCGGAGGTTCCGATCCTCGCAAAGGGGGATGCTGAGAATGAGTAGTATTTACGGTGAATTTGAACCGAGGCTTTTCTATGTGATGGATATGCTGAAGAACGAACTGGAATTCTATGACCGTATGAAATTCGAGGAGACGGGAGAGCATATCTATGAGCATCTGACATCCAGAGTGAAGTCAGATGAAAGCATGCGGGAGAAATGCAGGCGGAAGGGTCTGCCGGAGACGGCTCACTCGGCGCTGTATGAGATGAAGGATTCCATAGGGATCCGTATCGTCTGCGCGTTCCGGGATGACATTTACGGGATCCTGGAGCATATCCGGAAGCTGCCAGAGGTTGAGATCATTGAGGAGATAGACTATATCCGTCATGCCAAGGCCAACGGCTATCGCAGCTATCATCTGGTGCTTTCCGTTCGGACCGCATTTTCGGATGTGGAAGGAAATCAGCCCGGACGATATTTCGTGGAGGTCCAGCTCAGGACCATCGCCATGGATTCCTGGGCCAGCCTGGAGCACAAGATGAAATATAAGAAGGATGTGAAGAATCAGGCCCTGATCGAGGCAGAGCTGAAACGCTGTGCCGATGAGCTGGCGGCCTGTGATGTATCCATGGAGACGATCCGGAATCTGATCCGTGGAAATCCTCTTACCTGATCTTAAGGTTCGGGGAAAGGAGAAGATATGCGTATACTGTTAGCAGAAGATGAAAAGGCTCTTTCCCGCGCGGTATCCACCGTGCTGGAGGTAAAGGGCGGTTACGAGGTGGATGCCGTATATGACGGAGAGGCTGCACTGGAAGCCGCAAGGCAGAATGTCTATGATGTATGTGTCTTCGATATCATGATGCCGAAAATGGATGGGATCACTGCGCTGGAGACCCTTCGGAGAGAGGGAAATACCACGCCGATCCTGATGCTGACGGCAAAGGCAGAGCTGGATGACAGGGTAAAGGGACTGGACGCGGGAGCCGATGACTATCTGCCGAAGCCCTTCCAGATGGCTGAGCTTCTGGCCCGCCTTCGTTCCCTGACCCGGCGTGCAGGCAATTATACGCCCAGGAAGCTGCAGGTGGGAAAGGTGATCCTGGATGTGGAACAGCAGGAGCTTCGCTGTGAGAATTCCATACGTCTGGCGAAGAAGGAAGCCCGGCTTATGGAGTACCTGATGGCAAACCCGGACCGGGAGTTCAGTGTATCCGAGATCCTCGGACATGTCTGGTCGGATGAGGAGGCGGATGCGGCAGTGGTATGGGTCTATATATCCTACCTCAAAAGCAAGCTGAACGCGGTTGACGCGGATCAGACCATCAGTGGCGGTGAGGAAGGCCCCTTCCGGCTGGTTGCAGTAGAGAGTGAAGCATAAGTAAGGAGTGATCGTATGATCCGAAGGCTGAAGATCAAGTTCATAGTGATTTCTTCGCTGGCCATGCTTCTGGCACTGATCCTGGTGCTCGGTGTTGTCAACGGTATCAGTTATTATAACTCCAAGATGGAGATCTTCTCCCTGATGTCCAGGATCTCCGAGAACGGAGGTCTCCTGCCGGAGACCGTAGAGTACAGGTCCATCTTCGGAGAGGCTTTCCTCACCGAGGAATCCCGATTCACCCTGCGTTTCTTCTCGGCGGTTGTGGATAAGGACGGAAATGTCATCAGTATCGACCGTGGATATGTATCCTCCGTGTCGGAGTCGGATGCCAGAGCATGTATCGAGAAAGCCAAACTCAGAAATACGGATGAGGGATTTGTCCATGAGCAGACGACCACCTATGCTTTCCAGAAGACGAAGCTGAAAAACAGTGACCTGTCGCTCTATGTGATCATGGACTGTACGAGGCAGCTTCGTACCTCGCATATGTTTCTGAAATTCTCCCTCTATATCGGTTTGATCTCCATGATCCTGCTGCTGCTGATCCTGTCGATCTTCTCAAAGCGGGCGGTGGCGCCCATAGCCCGGAATATCGAGAACCAGAAGATGTTCATCACAAACGCCGGACACGAGTTGAAGACTCCGCTGGCCATCATTTCCGCAAATACGGAAGTCCTGGAAATGACTGAAGGGAAAAACGAATGGACGGAGAGCACCATGCAGCAGGTGCAGCGGATGTCGGAGCTGATTTCTCATCTGATCACCCTGTCCAAGCTGCAGGAGACGGACGAGATCGTTCTTACGGATGTGAATTTCTCGGAGGTAACGGAGAAGGTTGCCACGGAATTCCGCGTTCTTGCGGAGAAAAACGGTCTGACCTATGAGACGGGCATCGCGCAGGACCGTCACGTGAAGGCAGACGAGGCGGGGCTTCGGGAGCTGGTCTCCATTCTGGTGGACAATGCAGTGAAGTACTGTACGGAAGGCGGGACTGTCCGTGTGAATCTGGAAGCCAAGGGACACAATACCCTGCTTACTGTGTCCAATACCTATCCGGAGAAATCGGATGTGGACTACAGCCGGTTCTTCGACCGTTTCTATCGGGAGGATGAGTCTCACAACAGCGAGAAGAAGGGATTCGGCATCGGTCTTTCCATGGCGCAGCATTTTGTGGAGATGTTTAAGGGTAAGATCCACGTGAACTACAAGAACGGTATGATCCATTTTGTGGTCACATTATAGATAATAGAAAAGGGTAAACGGATGGGTTCTTACGAATCCATCCGTTTACGTTAGTGAAGGTTAAAATATATAATGATTAAAGAAGACTTAGGGGATCTTCTTTAAACAGGGGGCTGTTTTGGAAGATTTATTAAAATATTTGAAATATCTTGGATTTAATATAGCGCAAATCCTTTATTTGGTATACAATTATTATGCGGTTTGTAAAACTATTTTGGCACATTTTCCAAAGGAGACCACTTATGGCAGATATTTATGATGATTTGACCAAGAGTCTGTTCCTGGAAAGGGAAGATGAGAAAAAGCATCCTGCCTTTGAAGGGGAAATGGGTCTCTATACTTTGATCGCGGAGGGCAAGAAGGATCGGATCGCCGATTATCTGAAGGGAAAGCCCGAGTCGGATGCAAAGGAAAGGGGAGTGCTGTCTCAGGATCCGCTCAGAAATACCATGTATCACTTTGTGGCCATGACCACCATGGTCACCCGCGTCTGCATCAGCAAGGGGCTGGAGCAGTCCGTGGCCTATAAGATGAGTGATACCTACATCAGCCGTGCGGACAGGCTTACCAAACCGGAGGAGGTTAAGAAGCTTCAGGGGGAAATGATGATGGGCTTTGCGGAGACCATGGCCCGGGGACAGAAGCGGGATGTTCATTCCAAGCAGATCGTACGCTGTATCGATTATATCGGCCAGCATCTGCATGAGAAGATATCCATGGAGGAATTGTCGGGTTATGTAAACCTGAACGAGACCTATCTGTCAAAGCTGTTCCGTAAGGAAATGGGCTGCTCCGTCAGTGAGTACATTAGGGAAAAGAAGGTGGAAGAGGCGAAGGGGCTCCTTCGTTATTCGGAGAAGACCAGTATCGAGATCGCGACGGATCTCGGATTTTCCTCTCACAGCTACTTCATCAGCGTTTTTAAGAAGGTGACCGGAGAGACCCCGAAGGAGTATCGAAACCGGACGTTCCGTAAGCTTTAAGAAGACAGCGGAAGCTTTGAAATGGAGACCATTATGAATGAAGAATACTCAGTGACCTCAGAGAAGGTTGAGGAACTTGCCAAGACCATCTCCAGGAGGGATGATTTCGTGCGGCTTATGACCTATTACCGCTGTGCGATCATGGAGATACAGACCAAGCTGAACGTACTGAATGCGGAGTTTTCTCTGCAATATGACCGTAATCCTTTCGAGTCCATCGAAAGCCGTCTGAAGAAGCCGGAGAGCATCGTTGAGAAGATGCTCCGAAGAGGGATCCCTCTTACGGTTGAAGATATGGAACAGGAAATGACGGATATCGCGGGCATCCGCGTCATCTGTTCGTTTCAGGAGGACCTTTACAGTCTGGCTGATCTTCTGGTGGAGCAGGATGACGTACTCCTGATCTCCAGAAAGGATTATATCAAGAATCCGAAATCCAACGGATACCGGTCGCTGCATCTGCTGATCGATATCCCCATTTTCCTGTCTCAGGGAAAGCGCCATATGCGTGTGGAGGTACAGTTCCGTACCATCGCCATGGATTTCTGGGCCAGTGTGGATCATAAACTGAAATATAAGAAAACCATCCGGGATTCCGAGAGAGTGGTGGGAAAGCTGAAGATCTGTGCAGACACTCTGGCAAAGATGGATGAAGAGATGGAAGAGATC
>CADBRW010000180.1 GCA_902797155.1 uncultured Lachnospiraceae bacterium | reverse complement strand
GAATGATCAGTTTTTTTCCGGAAATGCATACTTCAGAGTTTCTCTTGCAATGGCCAGCTCCTCATTTGTGGGAACGATGGCACATTTTACCTTGGAATCCGGTGTGGAGATCAGGGTAAAGGTACCGCTCTTCTTATTTGCCTCATCATCCAAAGTAATGCCGAGATAGGTAAGGCTGCTGATGATCTCCTTACGTACCTCACTGTCCCATTCACCGATGCCTGCCGTAAATGCGATGAGATCCACACCGTTCATGGCAGCCACGTATGCACCGATGGTTTTGATGATATGATAGCAGAATGCGTGGAACGCCAGGGTTGCCTTCTCATTTCCTTCTTCCACACCTGCATCGATATCACGCATGTCGCTGGAAAGACCGGACAGACCATAAAGACCGGATTTCTTGTTCAGTACATTCAGTACCTCTTCAACGGAAAGCCCGTCCTTGTCAGCCATGAACTGGATAACAGCCGGATCCAGGCTTCCGCTCCGGGTCCCCATGATGAGACCTTCCAGAGGAGTCAGCCCCATGGAGGTGTCCACGGATTTTCCGCCCTGTACTGCCGTAATACTTGCGCCTCCGCCCAGATGACATACAATGATCTTCGTATCCTCGATGGGCTTATCAAGAAGCTTTGCAGCCTCCTTTGAGACGTAGCTGTGACTGGTTCCGTGAAAGCCGTATTTACGGATCTTATAATCCTCGTAATACCGGTACGGGATTCCGTAGATGAAGGCCTTCTTCGGCATGGTCTGATGGAATGCGGTATCAAAGACAGCCACATTCGGTACTCCCGGCATCAGCTCCATGCAGGCACGGATACCCAGAAGATTTGCGGGATTATGCAGAGGTGCAAGTCCGCTGACCTCTTCGATCTGCTTAAGGACATCCTCTGTTACGAGCACGGAACCTGAGAAGGTCTCTCCGCCGTGTACCACGCGGTGTCCCACTGCATCGATCTCATCCAGTGACTTAAGGGAACCGTGCTCCGGATCCAGCAGTTCACGGATAACGATTTTCAGTGCCGTACCATGATCCGGCATGTCTTCCTTGATCAGGATCTTCTCTCCGGTCTTCGGATGATCAAACTTGATCTGTCCGTCCAGGAAGATCCTCTCACACAGGCCCTTCGCCAGAACCTGTTCCGTTTCTGAATCGATCAATTGATACTTTAATGTCGTGGAGCCTGCGTTGATAACCAAAATCTTCATGCTGTTTGTCCTCCTGGAGTTTTTTTTTGTGTATTTTCAAAGTCCTCCGTCTTCTCTTCCTTCGATGCGGAAGCCTTCGCCTTATCCTTCGGTGCCTTCTTTGTCTCCTTCTCCGGATTCTGCGTGGCGAGACTTTCCTGCTCCCGTCCGTAGATGACGATCATGCCGCGGCCGTTCTCCTTACTGAAGTACATCGCCCGGTCAGACTGGTCCAGAACATCCACGATCTCATTTGCGATCTCAGGATAGTTGGACATACCGATACTGGAATTCACATAGATCTCTTCACCCTCATACTTCACGATGTTGCTTACGATATCATCATGTACATTCTGAAGTATGGCACGGAACTCTTCCACCGTCTTTCCGGAAATGATCAGCAGGAATTCCTCACCGCCATATCGAACCGCATAACCGTCATACATTTTGGCGTATTTCTGGTCCACGGATGCCACCATGCGGATGACCTCATCTCCGGCCAGGTGCCCGTAGGTATCGTTGATGCTCTTGAATTTATCGATATCCAGCAGTGCAACGGAGAGACTTTGCTCGTCCACGATGCAGCGTGCACAGATGCTGGGATAGATCTCATTGAAGTATGCGCGGTTGTATACTCCGGTAAGTCCGTCCTTGGTGGCCATGTCCTTCATCTGGATATACAGCTTGGCACTCTGTACAGCAGCCGTAAAATCCACAAGACAGGATTCGTAGAAGGAGTATCCCTTCTCGAAGAAATCATAGTTTCCGGATACCACCACCATGACACCGTAGATCTTGTCATTCACATAGGCGGGAAATGCAACGGCATTGCTTGCGTTTGTATCGCTGAGCACACCTTCCTTAAAATCATTGTTGTCACAGAGGACCATGGGATCGATGGATTTTCTGCGACGAACCTTCTCGAAGATGGAGAACATATCCCGTACCATAGAGGAACGGTAGCTGTCATGAGAAGACATGATCTCACAGAAGGGATCCTGATTGAGATAGGTATTCTCGGCGATATACAGTCCGCAGGCGGCAGGATCCTTCAGGTCCATGATGCTCTCCAGCATGTGCCGGGCATTGTTGGGCACATCAAAATTCGTGGAGAAGAATTTCATGACATCGATCAGAACCCGGACTTCCTCGTTCATGTTCTCAAGATCCTGATTTGCCTTCACCAGATTGATCTTCTGATAGTTGATCTCACTGTTTACCTGCTCAACCCGGTCCTGATACACCAGAAGCTTGTTTCGTTCTTCTTCGAGATTCACGTAATCGAAATGAGCACGCGTCGCTCTCTTCTCATAGAGACGGATGCCGTCCACGAAGCCGTGGAACATGCAGTAGACCATACCGACGATCACGGCACCGATGAGAATGTCCATGACGATCCAAACACCGGAGAAGATATTCCGAAGACAGAATACCAGACTGATCTCGATAAAGAGAAGGTACAGCACACGCCGAACAAAGATCCCAAAATCATCGAAAAGATCGTTCAGGATCATGTCCTCAAATACCATTAAAAGACAAAACAGTAAAAATGGGAAATATTCAACAGGATGCGGGGGACCGAACACACTTCCCGCAGACAGCAGGAGGATCCCCAGAAATGCGCGAACACTGAAGAAAGCCTTTGGAACAGCAAACTGCCTCCAAAGGAAATACTCATCCATCACCTCACAAAGAACAATGGCGATGATGTAATATGCAAGTGTGGTGGGTTCGGGGGAAAGATTCAGGATCTTACAGATAATAACGATACTCAAAAGAACCGCATAGAACACTCTATGCAGCTTGAAATACCGCTTCATGTAGTTCAGTTTATATTCTTCCGGCATATACCCTTCCCCTGCAGGCGATAAAAAACCGAGAGTATTATATCACGTTCATTTTACGAGTTCAACATCTGACTGACGAGTACGGAGAGATTCTGTCCGAGCGCCGTAATACTTCCGCTGTTCTCCAGAACCCGGTCGGAATTCTCTGTAAAATAGCCATCCGAAGGCTGGCTGGCCAGAACAGAGTTCCATTTCTCCACTGATCCTCCGCGGGAAGTGAGCAGACGTTCCACCCGCACCTTCCGGTCCACATGGACAAACCAGATCTCATCACAGATACTGCGGTAACCGTCCTGGATCAGAAGTGCTGCCTCAATCACAAACAGACGAAGGCCCCTTTCGCGTGCCCTGCGAATCCGCCCCCGTATGCTTCTTTTTACTGCGGGGTGAACGATTCGGTTCAGCCGGTCCAGAGCTTCCCGGTCATTGAATACCAGCTGCCCCAGTCTGTTCCGGTCAATGGATCCGTCTTCCGACAGGATCTCATCCCCGAAGGTTTCACGGATTCTCTTGTGGCAGCTCCGCCCCGGCATCATCAGCTGATGCGCAAGGCGGTCTGCTTCCACGATCACGGTCTGATCCATCTCCCCCAGCAGCCTGAGGACCTCGCTCTTTCCGGAACCGATCCCGCCGGTAATTCCCAGCACCTTCATTTCTTTTCTATCATTTTGTGTCATAAAGATTTTCACCGGTGTGCATATCTACATAAAGGGGAACTGCAAGCTCTGCGGCTCCCACCATTTTCTCTTCCAGGATCCTACGTACCTCGTCCACCTCATCGACAGCAGCCTCGATCAGAAGCTCATCATGGATTTGAAGGATCAGACGGGATTTCATCTCCCGCCGTGCCAGCTCATCCCGAACATTGATCATGGCCAGCTTGATGATGTCGGCAGCGGTGCCCTGGATAGGACTGTTCATGGCCACGCGTTCTCCGAACTGGCGGGTCATGAAGTTGGAGCTCTTCAGCTCAGGAATCGGCCGTACACGATGGTACAGAGTGTACACCCTTCCCTTTTCCTTTCCGTCTTTTACCAGCCGGTCCAGGAATTCCTTTACACCGCGGTAGGTGTCAAAGTACTGGTCGATATACTCCTGCGCTTCCTTGCGGCTGATATCCAGGTCCTGGCCCAGTCCGAAGGAGCTGATACCGTAAATGATACCGAAATTCACGGCCTTGGCCTTTCTCCGGAGTCCGCTGTCCACCTCTTCGATGGGGACACCGAAAACCTTCGATGCCGTGGAGGCGTGGATATCCTTGGCCTGATGAAAGGCCTCGATCAGATTCTCATCTCCGGACATGGCTGCCATGACGCGAAGCTCAATCTGGGAATAATCCGCATCAACAAAGACATAACCATCCGAAGGGATAAAGACCTTCCTGAGTTCACGCCCAAGCTCGGTCCGCATGGGGATGTTCTGCAGGTTCGGTTCCGAAGAACTGATACGTCCCGTGGCCGTCACGGTCTGATGGAACCGGCTGTGGATCCTTCCATCCTGGGAAATGGACGCCAGAAGTCCGTCTACATAGGTGGACCTCAGCTTCGTAAGCTGCCGGTATTCCAGGATCGCAGGCACGATGGGATGCATCTCCCGAATCTTCATAAGCACATCCACATTTGTGGAGTAACCGCTTTTCGTCTTCTTGCCGCTGGGAAGCTCCAGCTTCTCGAAGAGGATCTGCCCCAGCTGCTTCGTGGAATTGATATTGAAATCCTCTCCGGCTGCTTCGTAGATTTCTTTGGTCAGCGTGGCGATGCGTGCATCCAGACGGGCCCCGTAGGCCTCCAGCCCTTCGCGGTCCACGCGGATCCCGTAATGCTCCATGTCATTCAGGACAAATGTGGCGGGGTGCTCCATGCTGCAGTACAGCTCCCACATTTCCTCCTGTTCAAGCTTCTCCTTCAGAACGGGATACAGGACTTCGGCTGTATAAGCCTTCATGGCGAAGGTCTCTCTGGCTTCCGCCAGTGAGAAGGAGAAAATACTAAGTTCCTGTTTTCCCATCAGCTCCTTTTCACTCTTCACGGAGATGTCCAGATATTTCTGAAGAAGCTCATGATAGGGATACTCTCCCTTCAGAGGATCCAGAAGATAGGCGGCAACCTCAGTATCAAACCACTCCTCCTCCGGTGTGATGCGGAAGGGACGGATCAGATCCTTGATTCCCATGCATGCGATCACGGTACCCTGTTTTCTGAACCAGGTAAGCAGCTCATATACCGATGCTACTGCGTCCGTCGCCGTAAGGAATACGGTTCCCTTTACGGAAAATGCGGTGCCCAGCAGTATCCCGTCCGCAAATACCGGATGGAATCCTACCACACCTCCGGGTTCGGCAAAAGCCTTCACCTCTGAAAGCTTACCGTCCCGGAAATCGGGCTGAAACTCCTTTACTGCAGCCTCTGCACCTGCAAAATGCTTCATAAGGCTCTTCAGATCCAGTTCAAGAAAGGCCTTCTGTACCTCATCGGAAAGCAGTTCTTCCTTTGAAACCTTCGTATCGCCGATCTCCACCGGAAGAGGTGCCGTAAGCAATATCCTTGAGAGATCACGGGAGAAGATGGCCATCTCGCGGTTCTCCTCCAGGGCTGCGCGCATTTTATTCTGGGGCATTTCCTCTGTATGCTCCAAAACGGACTCTACGGTATGGTAGGTCCGGATCAGCTTCTCCGCCGTCTTCGGACCGATGCCCGGCACTCCCGGGATATTATCGGAGGTATCCCCCATCAGGCCCTTCATCTCGATGAATTCGGTGGGAGTCACGCCATAGGTGGACGCCACTTCCGACGCACGGTAATCCTCTACCGTCGTTTTTCCGCCCCTTGTTTTTGGAATGCGGATCATGACACTGTCCGTTGCCAGCTGCAGCAGATCCCGGTCTCCTGACAGGATCGTAACCTCCATTCCGGCCTCCATGCCTTTTCGGGACATGGTACCGATGAGGTCGTCCGCCTCATATCCGGCCTGTTCCATGGTGGGGATCTTCATCACATGAAGAAGCTCCTTGATCATGGGCATCTGCTCCCGCAGTTCGTCCGGCATGGGATTTCGCTTACCCTTATAGTCCTTGTACTGCTCATGCCGGAAGGTGGGGGCATGTACGTCAAATGCGACGCAGATGTTCGTCGGACGTTCTTCCTCGTAAATGCGGAAGAATATATTCAAAAAACCCAGAAGGGCGTTGGTATGCTGTCCCTTCTGGTTTGTCAGATCCACCGGAAGTGCATAGAACCCCCGGTTCATTATACTGTTGCCATCAATCAGCAGTAGTTTGTTCATTCGTGATCCTTTCTCCGAGAACCAGCAACCCGGCTGCGTATTCCTCAAGCTCCCGGTATCCCCGGATCTTGTCATACATTTCCGTCTTGCCCTCTTCTTCGCCCAGCGTTTCTTCGATCTCCTGAGACCGTTCCACGCGGTCCTCCAGCTCAAGTAACGTGGTACCAAGGCATCTGGAAAAATAATACTCACCCTGCGCAGTCTGCTTGGTGGACTGTTCAAAGCCATAGACCCAGGTAAGGCATTGGCCATAAAAAAGGATCATAAAAAGCGCGATCGCCACCGTAATGATGGTAAATGCCGAGAAGCGGATACTTCTTCTGCCCTTCGCCTTATGTTCGATCCGGTTCATCTTGATCTCAAGATCCTTGCGGAAATTTCCGGAAGGAACCGTACCGTCCGAAAGGATCTGCATCCCTGTCATGAGAGTATAGTAGATCTCCAGCTCATCATGACAGGAATTACAGTTCTTCATGTGCATAACGAATTCCAGCTGCCTGTTTTCAGGCAGCTTTCCTTCGATAAACGGCATTATATAGGATTGTGCTTCTAAATGATCCATAGAATCCTTTTACTTCGTTGCTGTTGTCTGCTCCGGTCCGTTCCAGTTGCTCAGTCCGGTTCCCGGAAGTGTCGGTGCCATAAGGACCTTACCGGTACCGCGGTATACATTTACAAAGCCTTCCTTGGCAACTGCAGAACCAAGCAGAGACTTGGTAGCCTTCTCTACGGTGAACTCAAGTGTGGAGGACCATGCGATGGCCATATTTCCGTCGATCTTCAGTACGTCATTCTCGAGGTTAAACTCGAAGAGCTCTTCTCTCGGAACCGGGCTCTCAAGAACGCAGTAACCCTGACCGGAAAGGCTCAGGTTGAAGAGACCTTCACCACCGAAAGCGGCTGCAGTAAGAGAGTTTCTCTTTACGATGGATTCCTGGATATGAGAATCGCAGGCAAGGAAAAGACCGTCATCAAGAACGATACCGGCTCCCCATGCGGAGAGATCCTCGATCAGAAGGAAATTGAAGGTGGGCTCCAGCATCAGGAAGCCCTGTCCTGAATAGATGGGCTTTGCTGCGGACTCACCTGTCACAGCACCCTTTACCATCTTTCCGAAGAAGTTTCCTACGCCGGTAACACCGGAATCCATGTTAACATTTCCTGACATCCACTGCATTGCACCGGCCTGGATCTTGGTAGCCGTGTTGTTCAGCTGTACCAGGACCTGACGCTTCTTTACATTCATTTTCTTCATAAAGTAAGCGGTTTCTGCAGAATACGGAGAAACTGAAAGATCCTCCTGGTGCTCATAGATAAAATACTGTCCGCCCTGAGAGATACATTTGATGTTGGGGTTGTTAAATACATTGTTGTACTGAATCATATTCCTTCTCCTCCTGTTTGATTCATTGATTTGTAACCACCATGTACAATTATAGAAGTACGGCAGGGATATGTCAAACGAAACTAAAGTGCGGACACTGTCAAGTAATCGTTGGCACGATTCCCATCACATAAATCGTCCTCGGCACTATGGATTGGTTGATTATTGGTTGATATTAAAAAAGGGAGCAGACACTTTCATGTAAGCATCTGCTCCCTTTCGTCGTCTACAGTTGAATTATAGACTTTATTATATTAGTTGTTAATAAGCTTGTCTTCGTCGCTCCAGCTGTACAGAGAACGGATCTCGGCACCGATCTTCTCTGACGGATGCTCAGCCTTCAGCTTGCGAAGTGCCTTGAAGTGTGCCTGGCCGCCTGCAGAGGACATATCCAGAAGGAAGTCCTTAGCGAAGGTACCGTCCTGGATGTCGGACAGGATCTTCTTCATAGCCTTCTTGGTCTCATCT
>CADBRW010000179.1 GCA_902797155.1 uncultured Lachnospiraceae bacterium | reverse complement strand
TTTATCTGCGGCGGTGCATTTGACGGCCTGGATAAGGTGATCGAGAACCGTATCGGAAAGAAGTCCATCGGCTTCAATGCCGAGATCGAGGATAAGAAGCTGGGTAATACCGGTGATATCTTCAAGCAGGTACAGCCACAGGATTTCGTAAAGTACGGTATCATTCCGGAGTTCGTCGGACGTGTTCCCGTGATCGTTACACTCGATCAGCTGGATGAGGATGCGCTGGTGAATATCCTGACAAAGCCGAAGAGCGCCATTACCAAGCAGTATCAGAAGCTCTTTGAGCTGGATGATGTGGAGCTTTCCTTCACGGAGGATGCCCTTCGCGAGATCGCCAAGGAAGCGATGGAGCGGAATACAGGTGCCCGCGGACTGCGTGCGATCCTGGAGAAGGCCATGATGGATCTGATGTATGAGATCCCGTCCGATGATATGATCCAGAGCTGCCGTATTACCAAGGAAACTGTGACAGAGGGAGCTGAGCCTGAGAAGACACTCAGGGATAAGCCGAAGACCCATAAGAGCCGTGTCCGCCAGGCGGATACCGCATCGAAGAGGAATGCCTGAACATGATCATTAAGAACGCAGAACTTGAAACTGTATGCGGCGTAACAAGTACACTTCCGGAGCATGATGCTCCGGAGTTTGCTTTTGCCGGAAAATCAAATGTCGGAAAATCAACCCTGATCAACGGACTCATGAACCGAAAGAATCTGGCCAGGACCTCTTCCCAGCCGGGGAAGACCCAGACCATCAATTTCTATCGGATCAATCAGGAGTTCTATTTTGTGGATCTTCCGGGTTACGGATATGCAAAGGTGTCCGAGACGGAGAAGGCAAAATGGGGAAAGATGATCGAACGATATCTTAGGAGCAGCAAGGTCTTGAAGCTGGTATTTCTGCTCATTGATATCCGGCATGAACCGGGGGCCAATGATAAGCTGATGTACGACTGGGTGGTGGAGACCGGGTTTACGCCGGTGATCATTGCCACGAAGCTGGACAAGATCAAGCGCAGTCAGAAGGATAAACAGCTGAAGCTGATCCGGACTGCACTGGGCTGCGACAGCAGTGTGAAGATCATTCCCTATTCGGGACTGACCAAGCAGGGACGGGAAGAGATCCTGGCCCTGATGGATCCGTTCTTTGAGGAATGACGTGGATGGGGGTCAGACCCCATTACAGAATTGTTACATGAAAAAAATCGGAAGACACCCCCGAGCGTTACATTTAAATGTGATGCTTGGGGGTGTCTTCCACTTTTTATGTCGTTCTGCGCCGGTTACGAATGGTCGCCTTCCTGATTTACGGCCAGAAGATTCATCAGATACTCATATACTTCCGTGCTTTTCGCACGCCAGCTGTCGCAGATCGAGATCGCAAGGCCCTTGGTGGGAACGTTGAACTTCAGGTTCATCAGGGTGTCCTTCCGCTCCTTGATGATGCATTCCACCGTGTATTCCTGATTGTCATTGGGATAATAGTCAGCGTAGATCTCCGATTCATTTTTCAGGTTGATCTTTTCTTCCTTGAAGTAGTCCAGGATATCCTTCTTAATGGGATCCGGAAGCCGGTTTTCGAAGTAGAAGAGGGCTTCCTCCCCCAGGTTTGTGATCTTGTAATGCTGGGTGTCCCGGATGGTGCTGACGGAAATGAAGCCGGAGTCGATCATCTCGCTGAGGGACTCGTGAATGTTGAACATGTTCGTGTATCCGCGGTCCAGAATAAAGCTGGCCAGCTGTGTGTTCGTCAGTGTATATTCGTCAATACGGTCCAGCATGTATAGTATGATGATCTTGTACAGAAACAATCCGTCCATGTTCCCCAACCTCTTCAGATAATTTGGTCTTTATGGCCGGAAACCGCGCACCATAAAGAAAGACTGCATTCAATAGCATACCTTACAGGGCTTCAAAATGCAAGGACCAGAATCCGTAAAAAGTGCGTGATATTTGGGCGGAGGTGTGTTATACTGAATTTTGGTAATCACCAATTCAGAAGTATGCAGCGTATTTCGCTGAGAATCCCATTTGTGTTGAACAGTTGATATGTCATTCAGGGGCATATTGGATTTTTATGTTGTTATAAAGGGAGGATGTATGGATTATAACAAACTGACCATCGCAGAACTTCGTGAAGCAGCAAAGACTAAGGGCATTCGAAATGTTTCCGCCATGAAGAAGAAGGAATTGGTGGAGCTGCTTGAAAATGTGGAGAAAATGATGCACCGGCCGGTTGCAGAAAAACCGGCGGAAAAACCGGCAGAGAAGCCTGCGGTTAAGACAGAGGGTGGAAAGCAGGAGAAGTCTGCTTCGAAGAAGACGGAACGCCCTGCGAAGAAGGCAGAGCGCACTCCCGGGAAGGGCAGACAGCCTCAGAGGAAGACCGAGGCAAATGTGCCGAAGGCCGAGGCGGCTCCTGTGCAGGAGAAACCGAAGGAGAGCGTCTCCGAGGCTCCGCAGGAGGATAAAAAAGAACTGGTTCCCTCCGAGCCGAAGGAAGCCAGGGCCCTGGTATATGACGGACAGGAGTACAATCCGGCGCTCAGCAGCGGCACCCAGGCCAACGGGATCCTGGAGGTTATGGCGGAGGGCTTCGGTTTCATCCGCAGTGATAACTATATGCCGGGAGAGAAGGATATCTATGTGTCTCCGGCGCAGATCCGCAAGTTCGGGCTGAAGACCGGCGATATCATTACGGGGCCGATCCGGAAACGGATGCAGCAGACGGAGAAATTCCAGGCACTGCTGTATATCGAAGCGGTAAACGGTCTGTTCCCGTCCCAGATCATGAAAAGAAAACCGTTTGAGAGTCTGACTCCCATTTTCCCGGAGGACCGTATCCGTCTGGATTACAACGGAGCACCCGTTTCGCTCCGGATCGTGGATCTCTTTTCCCCGATAGGAAAAGGGCAGCGTGGTATGATCGTATCCCCGCCGAAGGCCGGTAAGACCACGCTTCTGAAGCAGATCGCAAAGCGGATCAGTATCGCCTATCCGGAGACCCACGTGCTGGTGCTCCTGATCGACGAACGCCCCGAGGAAGTGACGGATATCAAGGAATCCATCACCGCACCGAACGCGGAGGTGATCTATTCTACATTTGATGAGCTCCCCGAGCATCATAAGCGTGTTTCGGAAATGGTGATCGAGCGGGCGAAGCGCATGGTGGAATCCGGTAAGGATGTGGTGATCCTTCTGGACAGTCTGACCCGTCTGGCAAGGGCCTACAACCTTACTGTGGCTCCCAGCGGAAGAACCCTCTCCGGTGGTCTGGATCCGGCGGCTCTGCACATGCCGAAGAAGTTCTTCGGTGCGGCGCGGAATATGCGGGAGGGTGGCAGCCTGACCATTCTTGCCACGGCGCTGATCGAAACCGGAAGTCGTATGGATGATGTGGTATTTGAGGAATTCAAGGGTACCGGAAATATGGAGCTTGTGCTGAACCGGAGTCTCTCCGAACGAAGAGTCTTTCCGGCCATTGATATCGCCAAGTCCGGAACCCGTCGCGATGACCTGCTGCTCTCCAATGATGAGAGAGAGATCCTGGATCTCCTGCATCAGCAGCTGAGGGGAACCAAGGCGGAGGAAGCAACCGAGGAGATCATCAAGCTCTTCGGCCGTACCAGAAATAATATGGAATTTCTGGATTTCGCCCGGAAGGTATTCGGCCGAAATCTGCGGTAAATTTTAGGCTTGCAATTCCGGAATACCTGTGTTAGAATGAACAACGTTGCTGGTATAGGATCGAGGCATGCCCATCCGTGCGGTATGTAGAGTCTTATATAGGATCAGGGATCGCGAACCGCGTGATTCCTTAATGGAAAAGGAGAGTTGAAATGAAGGCAGGAATTCATCCGGATTATTATCAGGCAAAGGTTGTCTGCAACTGCGGAAATGAGTTTGTAACGGGTTCTACAAGAGAGGAGATCCACGTAGAGATCTGCTCCAAGTGCCATTCCTTCTACACGGGAACACAGAAGGCAGCTAAGGCACGTGGCCGTATCGATCAGTTCAATAAGAAGTACGGCGTTCAGTAGGACACATAAGACTTGCGAAAGAAGGTTGGGACGAGAGGTCTCAGCCTTTTTTTGCTCGTGCACCAGGCCCGATTTTGCATATCAAAATCGGGTCCGAACGAAGTGAGGATGCGTTGCGCGAAGCGCAACCATGACCGAAAAACGGTCATGCATGACGCGTTGCAAATGCGTCATGGCACCAACAAGCGGAGCGACCGGAGATGCGCATGGTTCGTGCGGAAGGGTGACAAAATATGAAACAGGTACGGATCGGCGGACAGGCGGTTCTGGAGGGCATTATGATGAAGGGCCCCAACAGCTATGCCCTGGCCGTCAGAAAATCCAACGGAGAGGTTGCGGTGGATGTGACTCCTTACAGCTCCTTCAGCGAGCGTAAGAAGCTGAACCGGATCCCCATTGTCCGTGGAGTCATTAATTTTATAGAGTCTCTCTATATCGGGATCAAGACGCTGATGGCATCTTCCGAGTATTTTGAAGATGAAGAAGAGGCAGGGGGTAAGGTTTCCGACGAAGCAAAGAAGGATGAGAGTGCGAAGGACGGAAAGAAGGACAGTGACAAGGCTGTTATGATCGGGACGCTGGTGGTCTCCCTTATCTTTGCCATCGGACTTTTTGTTCTGCTGCCGTCATTTCTGGCGGGACTTCTTCTCAAGGTGACGGAGCAGCAGTGGATCGCCAATCTGGTGGAAGGAATTCTCAGGCTTGCCATTTTCCTTCTGTATGTGGCGCTCATTTCCAAAATGAAGGATATTCACAGAACCTTTATGTATCATGGAGCAGAGCACAAGGCCATCAACTGCCTGGAGGCGGGAGATGATCTGACACCCGAAAATGTGCTGAAGCATACCCGCTTTCATAAGCGCTGTGGGACCAGCTTTGTGTTCATCGTCATGATCATAAGTATCATTGTGTTCATGTTTGTCCATACGGAGATCATGTGGCTCCGTCTGCTTTCCAGGATCCTTCTGATCCCTGTGATCGCAGGTCTTTCCTATGAGGTTCTGCAGTACGCGGGACGCCATGAGAATGCCTGCTCGCGGATCATGTCCGCCCCGGGACTCTGGGTACAGCGGCTAACCACCAAGGAGCCGGATCTGTCCATGGCCGAGGTGGCTATCTGGGCGGTGGAACAGGTCATCGATGTCCGCGAATATCTGGAATGTGTACGGAACAACTCCTTCGAAAAGTAAGACATTTGCTGCAGGAAACGTCAGAGTACTATGGGTGATTGCATATGACGATGTATGAAGCAAAAGAAATAGGGATCAATCTCCTGATCAAGGCGGGGATTCCCGAATACGATACAGAAGCGGTAAAACTGCTGGAGCATGTCTGCGGTATGAAGTATTTTCTGCATATCGAGGATCAGCTGACTCCGCAGCAGGAGACTGCATATCTTGAAGTTCTTGCCTTAAGAGAACAGCATATCCCCTGTCAGCATATTACGGGGAGCATGTGGTTCTACGGCTATGAGTTCCGTGTCCGGAAAGGGGTTCTGATCCCGCGGATGGATACGGAATGCCTGGTGGCCAAAGCCTTAAAAATGGCGCCGGATGATAGGAACATCAAGTTTCTGGATCTCTGTACCGGCAGTGGCTGCATCGGAATCGCCTTCTGGCTTCAGAGGAAGTATTATAATAACCGTGCCGATCTCGGCGTGCTGTCCGACATTTCCCCGGAAGCGGTTGCGCTGGCTAGGGAAAATGTGGAATATCTGAGCGGGGACACGGAAACAACGGAGGAATGGTGGTCGAAGAATCTGCGGAAACAGCTGGAAGTGATCGAATCGGATCTCTTCGATAACCTGGAGGGGCATAAGTTTAATCTGATCATGTCGAATCCGCCGTATATTGCAGCATCCGAAATGGAAGGGCTTATGCCCGAGGTGCGGGATCACGATCCGCGTCTGGCACTGACGGACGAGGGAGACGGACTTTCCTTCTACCGGAGGATCGCTGTGGAAGCGAGAAAGCATCTGAAGAAGGACGGATATCTGGTCCTTGAGATCGGATATGATCAGGGCGAGACGGTACCGGAGATCCTGCGGGAAGCAGGTTACAGAGATATTGAGGTTACCAAGGACCTGGCCGGACTGGACAGGGTCGTGAGTGCTTATAAATAATAGGAAATATAAAAGGGAGGAACAAGGCATGTTCGACCGTTTAGAGGAATTGGTAGAGAAGCTTGAGGCCATCCGGGAGGAACTGAGCCAGCCGGATGTTGTCAATGACCAGGCACGCTTTAAGAAGCTGATGAAGGAACAGAGCGACATCACGCCCATCGTGGAGAAGTACCAGGAATTAAAGCAGGCACAGCAGGATGTGGAGGACAGC
>CADBRW010000178.1 GCA_902797155.1 uncultured Lachnospiraceae bacterium | reverse complement strand
GGCAGTGGAAATACTGGATTAAGGATTATATCTGATGCAGAAGCGGAAATGGGCAATCATACTGATATTCCTGCTGGAGGTGATGCTTGCTGTGGGCAGCAACCTTCTGCTTCTTCATGTCCAAAGCAGTGAGCGTGACCGGGGATACCGGGTGGATCTGGGAAGGGTCCGGCAGTCGTTGGAGCAGGGAATGATTCCGAAGGCTGATTCATTTTCCTATATCACGGATATTTCGGTCTATGATCCGGAGCAGATCACCAATGAGGAATATACGATATTTCCGGCCAGGGACGGGACGCTGTATCGGATCACATATCGAAATAAAGCTGACGGTACGCCGGCGATCATCATTTTAAATGTGGTGTGGGGGCTGGTGATCCTGTTGACTGCCGGGATACTGTTTTACATTTACCGGAAGGTCCTTCGACCTTTCCGGGATATCGCAGAGCTGCCGCTGGAGCTCTCCAAGGGAAATCTCACCATCCCGGTGAAGGAGGAGAAGGACCGGTATTTCGGCCGCTTCCTCTGGGGCATGGATATGCTGCGGGACAAGCTGGAGTCGGATAAGAATGACCGGCTGGCTATGGAGCAGGAGAAGAAGACGCTGATCCTTACTATGTCCCATGACATCAAGACGCCGCTTTCGGCCATCAAGCTTTATAACAGGGCGCTGTCCGAGGATCTGTATGACAGCGATGAGAAGAAGCGGGAGGCTTATCAGGGGATCGACCGTAACCTGAAGGAGCTGGAGAAGTACATCGAGGAGATCCAGAGCACTGCAAGAGAGGACTTCCTGCAGATCGCGGTATCAGACGGAGAATGGTACTTGGAAGAGGTGATGAACGATATTGAGCGTCTGTATAAGGAAAAGGCAGCGGAACGCCGGACGGAGTTTGAGATCGAGCCCTATCAGAACTGTCTCATCAAAGGGGACAGGGAACGGGGACTGGAAGTGATGCAGAATCTGATGGAGAATGCTTTGAAGTACGGAGACGGAAGAAGCATCCGCATCTCCTTCTCCGACGAGGAAGACTGCAGGCTGGTCACCGTATCGAATACCGGATGTGATCTGCCGGAGCGGGAGCTGCCGAATATCTTTGATTCCTTCTACCGTGGAAGCAATGCGGAGAAGCAGAAGGGAAGCGGCCTGGGACTCTATATCTGCCGGAAGCTGATGCAGGCCATGGACGGAGAGGTGTTCGCCGAGGTTAAGGGCGATGTCTTTGCGGTGACGGCAGTGTTTCGGAAACGCTAACTATAACTAAGGGGTCAGACCCCATTACAGAATTGTTACATGGAAATGTAACAGTTCTGTAATGGGGTCTGACCCCGTTAAGTGGCTTACTTCAGGAATTCCTGCAGCTTCTCCTGATGGGAGGCGTTGTGGATGATGCGTCCGGCGGAGCAGGAGCGCAGGAAGCGGACGGCGGCGGAACGATGGATCGCCATCTGATACAGCGGTTTATCCGCCAGCTGGTCCCCTGCCAGGAAGATGATCTCCCTGTGGCTGCCCACGGCCTCCATGGCCTCCTCCAAACGATAGGTGAAGAGGGTTCGGTCATCGAAGCGATAGAGATAGGTGGCAGCGGCGTCGTTGGTGACCAGCTCCACGGCGCAGGTATTTGTTCCGTATGCGGCCAGCCAGTATTCGTCCTCCTGCTTTGTGCGGAACAGTCCCTTCTCCGTGAAAATGGGACGCGTCTCCAAACCCTTCAGCAGTTTCTCCCGTTTTGCCTTCGTTATTCCTGCCTGCTTTATGCAGCGTTCTGCAAAGGGCATGGTATCAAAGCCCATCTTTCCGATGGTATATGACTCACCTGTGCGCATATGGATATGGATGAGATAGCCCTCCTGACGGATATCGTCCGTGAAACAGAGGGGGATCCGGACTGCATGACTGCTCTCGGGGAGGATGCATACGGCATCCGGATAAAGGGAGATCATGCCGCGCCCGTTTTCGCTTACGGGAAGAGCGTATTCACCTTCGCAGGACATAAGGAGCTCTTCTTCAATGAAGAGGGAATCCGCAGACCGCTTTCCGAAGCTGCCCATCAGCTCATCCCAGAATCCGTCGAAGGAATGTCCCAGCATGGATATGGTGATCTCGGATCCGTCCATTTTCGTCAGGATCACCCGGTGGTTGATGGGACGGAGCATGGAGAGCAGGGCATAGTCCAGAAATGTTCCGCCAAGTCTGATCCCTTCTTTTCCGATCTCCACAGCCTGGTCATCCCGGGCTGTGCCTGTTACAGAGTCTTCGATTCTGGCCGTGTATTTCATGTGCACCTCCTATACGAGCCCTGAGGCGGACCATTTCCCAAAACTATTTGAGTGACATTTTCATCAGTACATTGTGATCATTCAGCCATTGCAGGCCGGCGTTGTCCTTCAGCAGAGCAGTGTAGGAATCGCCCTTCATCAGCAGTGAGCATACGAACATGACCAGCCACACCACGATCAGACCAAGAACGACACCTGCGATGATACCGCCGGTTTTGTCCACCATTCTCAGGATCGCAAAATGATTTACGGCGGAGCTGATGGCCATCACGGCCAGGATCAGGAGCAGACGTATGAGTATAAACGTGATGGCTCCGGCGATGATACAGATGATCACCCGGGCTACGCTCTTGGCGATGTACCGGTATACATTGTCCACGCCCAGTTCCTTGTAACCTTGGGCGTTATTATTTGCCAGCAGCTCTTCCTCCAAGTAATCCGGAATGGAGAGATCCTTGATCAGGGTGACCTGCTTTTGCTTGTCCGGGTTGTCCATCATAAGCTCCCGGGTCTGGGCAACAGAACCGCCGACGGTATCCTGAACCCTTTCCTCTACCATGGTGTAGATCTTGTCCTCGATGGACTTTCCCATGCCGGTTTTGTTCTGGAGCAGGTCGGCAACCACGGGGGTCAGGAAATAAGACAGGACCAGGGCGATGATGGTCGCCAGGGTGCTGAAAAGAGATTTGATAAGCCCCCGGTGATACCCGATAAAGCCAAAGAGGCCGATACACAGGATCACAAATATGAGAAGCCAGTTCATTGCGTTAACTCCTTTATTCTGAATAGTTGACTTTGCGTGCATTATAACAAAAATGTGACGCTGACGCAAATAAGGTTGACAATTGAAACGAGGAGTGTTATAACTGAATCAAATCAATTAGCACTCACCAAGCGAGAGTGCTAACAATCCCGACAAGGGCATATGACACAATGGTCTGCCACTGTCAAATTCATGGGATGAAGAAGGGAGTGAATCGTATGACACTGGAGAATTATACCAAGAAATCAATCGAGGCAATCGAGACCGTTCAGAAGCTGGCGGATAAGTACGGCCAGACGGAGCTGCAGACCGAACACCTGCTGTATGCACTGCTGACCATTGAGGACAGTCTGATCGTGAAGATCCTGACGAAGCAGGGCGTGGATACGGCGGCTATGATCCGTGATGCAGAGGGACTGCTTTCCGGATTGCCGAAGGTGAACGGATCGTCTCAGGATCTGTATGTGGGAAATGAACTTCGGAAGACCATCGGTTCCGCGGAGGATGCGGCGAAGAAGATGGGAGATCAGTACATTTCCGTGGAGCATCTGTTCCTGGGGATTCTGAAGCATGGAAGCTCCGGCGTGAAATCCCTTCTTAAGAATTACGGTGTGAAGGAATCGGAGTTCCTGGCAGTGGTAAATGCGCTGCGTGACGGAAGGACCGTGCAGTCCGAGAATCCGGAGGACAGCTATGAGGCATTGGAGAAGTACGGTACCAGTCTGGTTCAGCGGGCCAAAGAGCAGAAGCTGGATCCCGTCATCGGGCGGGATACCGAGATACGGAATATCATCCGTATCCTGTCCAGAAAGACCAAGAACAATCCGGTGCTGATCGGTGACCCCGGTGTCGGCAAGACGGCGGCCATCGAGGGCCTGGCACAGAGGATCGTGAAGGGTGATGTTCCGGATTCCCTGAAGGATAAGGAAATCTTCTCCCTGGATATGGGGTCTCTCATTGCAGGTGCCAAGTACCGTGGTGAGTTTGAGGAACGTCTGAAGGCGGTGCTGGATTCCGTGAAGAAGTCCGACGGGCAGATTATCCTCTTTATCGATGAGCTGCATACCATCGTGGGTGCCGGCAAGACCGAGGGCTCTCTGGATGCCGGAAATATGCTGAAGCCCATGCTGGCCCGTGGCGAGCTGCACTGCATCGGCGCCACCACCGTGGATGAATACCGGAAATATATCGAGAAGGACAAGGCTTTGGAGCGTCGGTTCCAGCCGGTTATGGTAAATGAGCCCACGGTGGAGGATACCATTTCCATCCTGCGTGGCATCAAGAACCGCTATGAGGTCTACCATGGTGTTAAGATCTCGGACGGAGCCCTGGTTTCGGCGGCGACTCTGTCAAACCGCTATATCTCCGACCGGTTCCTTCCGGACAAGGCCATTGACCTGGTGGATGAAGCCTGCGCCATGATCAAGACGGAACTGAATTCCATGCCTGCGGAGCTGGATGAGATCTTCCGGAAGATCATGCAGCTGGAGATCGAG
>CADBRW010000177.1 GCA_902797155.1 uncultured Lachnospiraceae bacterium | reverse complement strand
TATTCATCCGTCTTTCCCGCCAGCAGATTCCAGGTGGGCTCGATCAGGCTGTCCAGTACTTCGATGTCGGATTCATCCTTCAGCTTCACGGACATGATCAACACACTTTCCTGGGTCGGAACCACAACGGCGTAGTGCTGGTCCGTACCGGTGGTAATAAAGTACCGTTTATGCTTGGTTTCGGCATAGTTACCGAGTACAAGGCTCACTTTCAGAGTGACGTTGTCTCCCTTTTGGGGCTGCTCACCGTTGTAAATGGCGGTATTCAGGTCTTTGGTCTCGCCCATGACCATGTAACTCCAATTAATCGCGGTGTAAATGCCTGCGAGAAGGATGAAGAAGGCGCCGATCACGATACAGATGATCATGCTCCTTTTATGCTGGTCTCTGGTTTTGGTAGATGTAACGCGTGCCATACTGCACTCCTTTCAGAAAAAATCATACAGAGCTCATTATATAGAATGAAGGTTGAAAAGGCAAGAGGGTGAAGAGTGTGAATGATATCAGAAAAATGTTGGAAGAATATACGGGAAGAGATCTCTCTCCCTGGCATATGCCGGGTCATAAGAGAAAGCCGGTCTTCCCGGGAATGTGGACCGAGCTGTTCCGCTTCGATGTTACGGAGGTTCCGGGGACAGACGACCTGCATCATGCAACGGATGCCATCGCCCGTTCACAGGAAGGTGCCGCCGACGCAGTAGGTGCGGCCTACAGTCATTATCTGGTGGGAGGCTCCACGGCAGGAATCCTTGCGTCCATTGCAGCCATGACGAAGCGCTGGAGGAAGAGGACGGGAAGAGAGCAGGAAGCGCCGGTCTTTCTGGCAGCCTCCAACTGTCATAAGTCCGTTTGGAACGGGCTCCGGCTGGTGGGTGCAAAGGTGGTGACCGTTGTGCCTGCGGAGGATCCGGTCTATGGGCCGGTGCTGACGGATGAACTGCTCCGCGTCATCAGTGAAGAGGTGGAGGACACGGAGGCGGTGGCAGGCTGTATCCTGACCTCCCCGACCTATGCCGGTGTGGTATCTCCTCTGGGGGAGCTGCATGCGGTGCTGGAGGTGTATGGAATCCCGCTTCTGGTGGATGAGGCCCACGGAGCACACCTTCCCTTCTGGGAGGATACGGAATGCAGGAGTGCGGTGGAATGCGGCGCAGAGTATGTGGTGCAGAGTCTGCACAAGACGCTTCCGGCCCTTACACAGACCGCGATCCTTCATGTATCCTGCGACCTGGATGAGGAGGCGGTGGCAGAGGAGCTTGCGGTGTTCCAGTCCAGCTCGCCGTCCTACCTCCTGATGCTGTCTGCGGAGCAGGCAGTGGACTGGGCAGACAGAAACCGGGACCGGTTCCCGGATTATATGGAAGAAATGCAGCGGCTTCGGGAGGAACTGCAAAAGGAGCTGAAGCAGTTGGAGGTGGTTTCTCTTCCCGGGGCACAGGATCCATCAAGGATCATGCTGCGGGCAAAGGAAAGTGTGGGTTCCGAGCCCTTTACCGGAACGATGATGGCGGACTGGCTGGAGAGGGAAACCGGCATCGTTGCGGAGCTGGCAGGGAGCAGGGAGCTGATCCTGCTTTCCTCGGTCTGCGATGAGAAGGAGGACCTGCAGCGGCTGAAGGATGCCCTGCTGCAGCTGGACCGGGAGATCCGGCGGGCGTGGGACCGGGCGAAGAGGTCTGCGGCCCGGAAGGCGAAGCGGAAGGCTGCGAACGGGACCGGAGGCGTGCAGGAGAAGACCGCCGGGAACGGCAGCGGTGCTTCTACGGGCATTGCAGCCGGCGGAAGTGGTCCTTCAGATTTAAATGTAACGGCGGACAGGGGTCTTTCGGCCGGTACGACAGAGGGTGTCGGTTCGGCCGGCGGCATAGTACGTCTGCCCAGGGTGGGTGACTTCGTGCAGCGGGACATTTACGTGTATCCTCCCGGAGTTCCGATCCTTCGGGGAGGAGAACGGGTGACGGAGGCTGCCCTGCAAAGGATGAAGGAAGAGCAGGAAGCGGGCAGAAGGATCTATGGTCTTTGATTTTTCTTGTGTTACAGGATGTACTGTGATACAATGTAGCGCATGATGTCCGAAAAAGGACATAAAAAGAGGAGAAATCAAGATGAAGAAGAGATTACTTGCAGTTACGATGATGCTGGCACTGGCAGTTGCGGCTGTCGGCTGTGGCGAGAATAAGGATGCGGATACGACGAATAGTACGTCAGCGGTTACCGAGGCGAAGAGCGAGGGAACAACTTCTGCGGCTACCGAGGCAAAGAGCGAGGGAACAACTTCTGCGGCTACCGAGGCAAAGAGCGAGGGTGACACCACAGCTGCTACTGAGGCTTCCCAGAGTACAGGCGATACGGATTTCGCAGGCTCTGCCAACGGAAAGACCTATACCAACGGTTATTATGGCGTGACATTTACTGCGCCGGAAGGAAGCTGGGTCTTCTCCAATCCTTCGGAGCTGGCAAGCAGGGTCGGAAAGACTTCTGACCAGGTCAAGGCCATGACCTTTAAGGACATTCAGGCCGGCGGTGTATATCCGGCTATGATGTGCGCGGATATGTCCAGCGGAGAGTCCGCCTCCTTTATCCTTTCCGGTGTCACTGCGGGAATGGATGAGAAGCAGCTGGTGGAAGCAAC
>CADBRW010000176.1 GCA_902797155.1 uncultured Lachnospiraceae bacterium | reverse complement strand
TTTGACCTTGAATACAAGACAGTGGACGGCGTATCCTTCTGGTCCGTCTATGAATGCCATAAGGAGAATGGCGGGGAGAGTGAGGAAGCGCAGACAACTGAGACCGAGACAGAGGAAGAAGATGATACGATCGCTGCAGACTGGGAAGAGGTTTTCTTTGATGAAGGAGGGTACCTGATAATTCAAGCTGATGGAAGCATTAAGAAAGAATATGATGATGACACGACCTGCGGACGGTTTGTAAAGATCAAGCATATGAATGATTCGCGTGCATTGGACATAGCACGGAAAGTACGCGGCGAGGATGTCAACACCGCGTACCTGTACCAGATGGAACTGAAGGAATTGTCTGATTCGTCCATTCCTCTTACTGTTGGAAAGACATATTATGTATTGAAGGAGTATCACCCGTATGGAGGAGGGGATTTCCTTTTGGATGAACGGTTTAATGAAACCGGCTATGTGTTTAAATCCGGTGGTGGCTGGTAAAAAAAGAGTGTGGTGACAACCGCCAACTTATCTGCTATAATATTATGGCTTAATCGGCACGTGATTTGTGAATCCTTGAAGGGAAAGGAGGGCGCTTATGTTAGATGACGATTTTGAATTTGGCCTGGATGACAATTATGATTATCTGAAAGAGAAGAAACCATTTAAGGTCCGGCTTCGCAATTTCATGGCAGGACTTGTCGTTCTGGGGCTTGCTGTAGTGGTCGGCATCGCCCTCTATACAAAGCATCAGGAGATGACCAAGTCCTACGGACGGATCGTGGCTGCAGGAGAGCTTTATGAAGCACCGGTTTACGAGGCCGGTTTCCAGACCATCAGCTATGAGTCACTTCATCCGGAGCTTTCCGCCGAGGTGGAAGTGCCGAAGGAGGAGACGGAAGAGGTTACGAAGGACGAGAGAAGGAAGATCGCCCTGGACAACATTTTAAAGATCAATGATTCTTACGTGCGCGATGTTGCGGCAAAGCGTAAGGAGAAATACAAACTGAACGATCTGACTGCCACGGAGCAGACCGTTGTGATCGGTCCGACCACTCCGAGTGCGAATACAAATGCAACCGGCGGTTTCAACGAAGCGCTTGGATATTACGTGGGTCCGGCATCATCGCCGATCTACGTGGATCCGACCACCAGCGGTGCGGAGTACCTTGGAAAATGGAAGATCACGGCATACTGTGCATGCGCGGCCTGCTGCGATAAGAACGACGGTATTACGGCCAGCGGCGCAATGACCACTGCAAATCATACCATCGCGGCACCGAAGGAATTCAAGTTCGGAACCAAGCTGATCGTTGGCGGACAGCTGTATGTGGTAGAGGACCGAGGCGGAAGTATTCACGGACATCGTATTGATATTTACTTCAATACGCATCAGGAAGCAAATAATTTCGGCGTTCAGTACATGGATGTGTACCAGCTGCCGAACTAGATGATTATTAGGGACGGAGTGCAGTAAGACACCTGTCCGGGAGGAAGAAATGGGCTTTTTATACAGAAGTACGAGAAACAAAAATGAAGCGGTAACAGCATCTCAGGCTATCCTGAAGGGACTGGCCGAGCAGGGAGGCCTGTTCGTACCGGACGAGATCCCGGCTATGGACCTTTCGCTGGAAGAGCTGTCGAAGATGGATTACCGCGGAATCGCATATGAAGTGATGAGCCGTATGCTGACGGACTTCACGGAAGAAGAGCTGAAGTACTGCATCAACGGTGCGTATGACAGCAAATTTGATGATGAGAAGATCGCTCCGCTGGTTTCCCATCACGGGACACATTTTCTGGAGCTCTTCCATGGAAAGACCATTGCGTTCAAGGATATGGCCCTTTCCATCCTGCCGTATCTTATGACCACGGCAGCAAAGAAGAATCAGTCAAATGAGGAAATCGTGATCCTCACCGCAACCTCCGGTGATACCGGAAAGGCAGCACTGGCAGGCTTCGCTGATGTTCCGGGTACACGCATCGCAGTCTTCTATCCGAAGTCCGGCGTAAGCCCGATCCAGGAGAAGCAGATGGTGACCGAGCGCGGCAAGAATACCTTCGTGGCCGGCATCACAGGCAACTTCGATGACGCACAGACGGGTGTTAAGAAAATGTTCAGCGACCCGGCTCTGGGTGCGTATCTTGCAGAGAAGGGCTTCCGGTTCTCCTCCGCAAATTCCATCAATATCGGACGTCTGGTTCCGCAGATGGTTTATTACTACTATGCATATGCACAACTGGTTCAGAGTGGCGAGATCAAGGCCGGTGACAAGATAAACATCGTGGTTCCCACCGGAAACTTCGGAAATATTCTGGCTGCTTATTACGCATCCCTGATGGGACTGCCGGTGAACCGTTTCATTTGCGCATCCAATGATAATAAGGTCCTGTATGATTTCTTCACCACCGGTGTCTATGACCGGAACCGTGAGTTCATCCTGACCTCATCGCCCTCCATGGATATCCTGATCTCCAGCAATCTGGAGCGCCTGATCTATCGGATCGCGGGAAATGATGCGGACAAGAATGCGGCTCTGATGAAGGAGCTTTCCGAGACCGGAAAGTACACCATCACGGATGAAATGAAGAAGAATCTGGAGCAGTTCTACGGCAACTTCGCTGATATGGATACCGTAGCTGCAACCATCCGGAAGATCTATGAGGAGGACGGGTATATCATCGATACCCATACAGCTGTTGCTGCAGCGGTTTATGATGTGTACAAGGAAGAGACGGGAGATACGACACCGACGGTGATCGCATCCACCGCAAGCCCCTACAAGTTCACCCGTAGCGTTATGACTGCCATCGATCCGGCATACGACAGCCAGGAGGATTTCGCCCTGGTGGACAAGCTGGAGGAGCTGTCAGGTGTCAAGGTGCCGCAGGCCATCGAGGATATCCGCAGTGCGGAGGT
>CADBRW010000175.1 GCA_902797155.1 uncultured Lachnospiraceae bacterium | reverse complement strand
GCTCATTATCAGGGGAAGGGAATGTATGAGCTTACCGGCCTCGATTGTTATGAGGGAGAGAAGGATACGGAGTTCCTGGGCTTGTGATGGTTAACGTAATAGGTGCCTGTCACCTTTACAAAATTGTTACGTAATGGCGTAACAATTTTGTAAAGGTGACAGGCACCTATTATGTAAACTACTGTCCGATGGCCTTCTTCAGGGTCGGAAGATGTCCCTTTAATGTCATCTTGGAATGGCGTCCTTCTTTGGAAAGCTTCGGCAGAAGGAAGCGGTAGAAGGCGGCCATATTGACCAGCAGCGCGCCTGTCCATGCGGCTGTCTCGGCAAAGGCGGTTGCCCGGAATCCGATGCTGCCCATGAAGAGTACGATCACAAGGATGCGCATGACCATTTCCAGAATGCCGGAGCACATGGGTATGAAAGGATGCCCCATGCCCTGAACACCGCTGCGATAGACAAAGAGGAAGTCTACGGCGATCAGACTGACACCCGTGATGGGGAAGTAGCTGACGGCAAGTGCGATGGGTTCTTCACCCTCCAGAAGGAAGGTGGCCAGTGTGTGGGGGAAGAAGACCAGGAGGCTGCCGAGAAGAAGATAGGCAACAAAGGCAATCTTCAGGCATACACGAAGTCCTTCCCGGATGCGGTCGAAGTTTCCGGCACCGTAATTCTGGCTGGTAAAGGCACTCATGGCATTTCCGGCAGTGAAGGCAGGATTCATGAAGAGGTTGTTGTATTTTCCGCATACGGAGTAGGCGCTGGTATAGGCAACTCCGTACTCATTTACGAAGGACTGAACCACCATGCAGCCGATGGCTGTAATGGAATTCATGAAAGCCATGGGAAGTCCGTTTTTCAGCAGTCCCAGGTAGAGGGAAAGCCGGTTTTTGAAATCAGACTTCTTCAGTTTGATAAAATCGATCCGCATAAGCCGGCGGATACAAATGACGGAAGATACGATCTGTGAAATGATGGTTGCGATGGCAGCTCCCTCCACGCCGGTATGAAGAACGAAGATGAAGAAAGCGTCAAGACCCACGTTCAGGAAGGAGGAAGCAACGATGGCCTTCAGCGGCGTTTTGCTATCCCCGAGAGATCGGAGGATACTGGAGGATACATTGTACAGGATGGATGTGGAGACACCTCCGAGGACGATGTAACCGTAACTGAGACTGTCCTGCATGATCACTTCATCCGTATTGATCAGATGCAGCGCATTGGGCAGGAACAGAAGGCTGAGGGTCGTAAGCAGGATCGCTATGAATGCGGCAAGCTTGATGGTAGCTGCCAGATTCCTGCGGAGCATCTCGTAATTCTTTGCTCCGAAGCTCTGGGCGATGAGTACGCCAAACCCGTTGGAAAGCCCGATGGAGAACCCGATCACCAGGAAGAAGAGGGAACCCATATTTCCGACGGCTGCCAGAGCGTTGTCACCCAATCCCTTTCCGACGATCAGTGTATCTGCAAAATTATACAGCTGCTGAAGCATGCTGGTGATAAGCAATGGCCAGAAGAATCCCAGGATCTGCTTTGTGCTGTTGCCGTTTGTGAAGTCCGATACGGATGCAGTTTTCATGGGGAATACCCGCCTTTCCATAGTCTCCTGAAACGCATGATAAATGAGTGCAGCGTTTGCAGAGCTGTTATGGGGATTAAAACACTTCTTCGCCTATCGTGTTATCAATTCTATTGTTTCATTTACAAATCTATGACATAATATTGATGAAAAATGTATCGATGACAGATTCTTAATATTAAGCGAAAAATCATGGTATAAGCCCTGTGGAAAATGACGGAGCGGCCGGAAGAGAGAGGTGTGTATGAACACGAATAAGGAGTTGGATTACAGACTGTATCTGCAGCGGGATGAGGAATTTGTGCGGACGGATGTCCGTAAGGAATTCTCGCGTTATCAGGACATCGTTGACGGAAGGGTAGAGCAGGTAAAGAAGAATTATGCGGAGGTCCGTGTGGATTTCTTCGCAGGAAAGGGTGTGCTTTCCAAGAATCCGCTCCGCAACAGCATTTATCATCTGGTGGTATCCATGGGTGTCATCGCCCGAATGTGTGTGGAGGCCGGTCTGCCTCACGCAGAAGCCTATACCATCAGCGACATTTATATTCAGAAGGCGGATGAATCCAAGGCTGTGGATGAGGTGTTGGATCTCCTGGGGCAGGCCCAGGTGGATTTTGCCAGTCGGATGCGGAAGCTGAGGAAGAATCCCGCACCATATTCCATCTATGTCCGGCATGCCATCGATTACATCTATGATCATCTGCATCAGTCTCTGACCATGGAAGAACTGGCCCTGGCGGAGGGTCTCAGCCCCAGCTATTTCTCCCGGCTCTTTGCGAAGGAGGTGGGAGTAACGGTAAAGGCCTACATCCTGTCCGTGAAGATCTCCACCGCCGGAAATATCCTGCGCAGTACGGATTATCCCATCTCGGACATCGCGCTGTCTCTTGGCTTTTCCTCCCAGAGCGCATTCACCGCTGCCTTTCGGAAGCTGACAGGAAAAACTCCCGCGGCCTATCGAAACCAGCGGGAGTACATCAAACTGATATGAGGTTTTATATCATGACGATCATGAAGCCGCCAAGACTGATAAAGACACCGATCCCAAGACCCAGAAGCACCCATTTGAGGTCGCCTTCCAGGCGGTTGATATTGGTCCGGGCCCGATATTCCTTGAAGATGGTGAGGCTCTGCATCTCATCCAGGATCGCGGCCTGCCGCTCGGTCCTTTCGTCTACTGAGGCCTGCGGGTCACCGCCACCGGGCTGATCCAGACCCTCTGTCTGAATCCGCTCGTCAAAGTTTTCGTATTTCATGAGCATCTGGCGAAGGAAATGTTCCTCCTCCGGGAAGCTTACGATATCATAACGGGCTCTGTATGCCGCATGGGCATTTGCGTTGTTAAAGACATTATAGCGGCGCTGGACGTTGATCAGCGTACGGATCGTCGGTGGGAGAGCGATGAAGATGCTGGCGAAGAGTCCCGGGAAGAGCAGGATCTTCAGGATCACATACACGGTTGCGGCACCTCCCGAAGAAGCGCCCCAGTTCATGAAGAGATCCGTGAGTACCCAGAGTCCTATGGGAATGATAAAGAGGTACAGGGCCACATTGAACCAGGCTTTCTTCAGCTCTTTGGATAACTGGGTCTTACGGGCAGGCAGAGAATTCATCTGATCCTGGTATTCCTTCCGGGTAAAGTCCATTTCGGCCTTCAGCTTTCGGAAGGAGTCCAGATATCCTGAGTCCGCCTCGTCTTTCCAGTTCTTATCCCTCTGTTCTCTATCTGTTTCATTTTCGCCTAAGCTTTCGTCCACTTCGGGTGTGACCAGTTCGTAAGGCATGTCGTTGTCCTTTCTTTGCTTATGAATATGGTTACGTGATCCATATCCATGATACCCCATGAGGAACCGGGTGTCCAACGATAAATGCAGATGTCTGACTGCATATTGTAATTCCCCATATTTTACGATATTATCATATGGGGGTTTTCCCATACAGGAAAGAGGTTCAAAGCATCATGAAGATTGAAGAATTAAAGAAGAACATAGCCGGCATTTTTGCAGGAAATGCGGCAACCATCGAGAAGCTCATCATCGCCCT
>CADBRW010000174.1 GCA_902797155.1 uncultured Lachnospiraceae bacterium | reverse complement strand
ATGCCGGGACGAAATATAAACAGTGGATATCGATGGTAAAAGATTGACGGGATATATTGAGGGGACAGAGATTATGAGAATAAAGAAAAACATATGCGGGATCCTCACGGCGGGGATCCTGCTTACTACCGCTTTTGGATATCACGCGCCTGTTGTTCATGCCGATGAGGCAAAGAGCAGCGATCGCGTGATCGTGTCGTTGGGGGATTCGTATTCTTCGGGAGAAGGGATAGAGCCTTTCTACGGACAGGATGATCCGCTGGATGTCAAGGTGAAAAATCAGGACTGGCTTGCGCATCGTTCGACGGGGACCTGGTCCGGGATGCTGAAGCTCCCGGGAGTGGAGGGAACCATGTCCGAGCATCGGGGGGAAAATTGGTTCTTCGTAGCTGCCTCCGGTGCGACAACGTATAATCTGGAGTCAGAACAGGACAGGCCTTATAATAAGACTGGAAAGGATTCCAAAGGGAATCTGGTTCATTTATCGGACAAAAAAGGGGAGCCGCTGGATCCCCAGATGAAGATATTTGAGAAGCTGGGTGGAAAGCAGGTTGATTATGTGACGCTTACAATGGGCGGTAATGATATCGGCTTTAAGAATATCGTGATCGACGTGGTAAAGGGAGTACGTGTGTTGAATTATGGCAAACTGAGAGAGCATCTCAGGGAAGCAAGAATGATGCTTGCGGAAAACGGAGAAACCCGGAGGAATCTGAAGGAAGCATATATAAAGATATCAGAGGCTACGAATAAAAAAGCAAAGATCCTGGTGGCAGGATATCCGAAGCTTTTTGATCAAACCGGCAAAGGCATTTTCTCGACCCGTGATGAGGCAAAATGGATAAATGAAGCGGTCCATGATTTCAACAACAGGATAAAGGAAATCATCAGTGAATGCTGGGACGAAGGCTGGCCGATCTATTACGTGGATGTGGAAGAGAAGTTTAACGGTCATGAGGCTTATTCGGATGACCCGTATATCAGGGAAATAATCCCGCGTCCGTTGGAGCAGGATCTGAAGGATATCGCTTTAGGGAGCGATTACTCCATGCACCCAAATGAGAAAGGCGCAAAGGTCTATGCCGAATGTGTGCAGGCAAAGATCGATGAACTGGAAAAAGAAGCACCGGTTGAACCCGGTTCTGAAAAGAAACCGCTTCAGTTGGATACGAAATCGAAGGAAATGCTCCGGGATCTCCTTCCGTTTATCAATTCCGACGGAAGGATTCCCTATATGAGCGCTCACGCGGGGGATATCTTTACATTGAATGAATCCGACGAGATGGATACAGTGCTTACAACCCTAAACTGGAATGCGGGAAGCATCAGTCAGGGAACAGTGGAGGAAAATGGGATCTATTATAAGTATTCTGTAGAAGATGTGTGCAAGATGCTGAATCTGATATCAAAGAAGGATCTGAAGGATGAGGAGCTGGCATCTAAGATCGATCAATGGCAGAACGAATATGAAGCGAAAAACGGAGCGCTTATTCCGGGACGGACGAAGGTAAGCGGAAATACGGTCCTCAGTCCTCAGGAAGCAGGAGGTCCGCTTTCGGCCGGAATCGATAAGGTTGATGCTACTACGGACCGAATAGATGTCCATTACTATTTGGAAGGTGCCGGAGAAGGGGTTCATTCCTATTGGGTGGCACATTTTTCATCGGATGACGGAACGGGGTTATTCCTGGAATCAATAGAATGTGAAAAAGAGGGAGGCGCCACCGATATCGCACCTTCGGATAATACGGAGTCGGAGCACCGTTATGAGATCATAAGGGAGGCTATTGACTGGGATGTGGCAAAGGCCTACTGTGAGAGTAAGGGCGGGCATCTGGCAACTATAACCTCAGAGAAAGAGCAGAAGACCATCGAAAAGCTGAACGAGAAGGGGGAAAACCTGTGGATCGGCGGTTATCGGGATGATAACGGAACCCAGTGGAAATGGGTGACAGGGGAAACCTGGAGTTATACGAACTGGGGAGACGGTGAGCCCAACAATTCCGATGAGGTGATCGGAAATGAGAACCGGGTGGCTCTCTGGGGAAATACATGGAATGATCTGAACAATGCCAGCGTACAGCAGGTTGGGTTCGTCTGTGAGTGGGACTAAACTGAAAACTAAATAATCGAATAATATCCGGGGATAAATGGGGCTCCGTACATTTTCAATTCAACTGAGAATTGAGAGTGTGCGGAGCTTCTGTTATAATTGAATCAGTGATTTTGCAGGAGGCATTCGGTATGGAAGAAAGAAGGAAAAAGCAGGTGTTCAATCCCTATCTGCCGCTGGGTGAATACATCCCCGACGGTGAACCTCATGTGTTCGGGGACCGTGTGTATGTCTTCGGATCCCATGATATGGAGGGCGGGACCACCTTCTGTATGCTGGATTACGTGACCTATTCTGCGCCGGTGGAGGATCTGACCGACTGGCGGTATGAGGGCGTGATCTATCGGGCGGACCAGGATCCCCAGTATGGGACAGAGGTTCCCTGGTTCAATCATGTGGAGGAGAACACGGCGGCTTCCGCGCTTTCTTCGAATACGAATACGCTGCGTTTCATGTATGCGCCGGATGTGGTGCAGGGACCGGACGGAAGGTTTTATCTCTACTATGCCATGGGCGGAGACTATGGTGTGGGAGGATATACCTGCCCCATCAGTGTGGCAGCTGCGGATTCGCCTGCGGGACCCTATGAATTCCTGGGCTTCGTAAGGAATCCGGACGGAACCCCCATGAAACGCTATATCTGTTTTGATCCTGCGGTATTGAATGATAATGGAACGATCCGCCTATATTACGGGACTCAGTATGATTATGAGGAACGGCCGGGCTTCACAAAGGATTCGGAGTACATGCGGCAGGAGGTGGGGATGTTCAACCTCACACCGGAGGAGATCCTCAGCTATCCGGATTCCATCATGGGACCGGTCACGGTTACGCTTCAGCCGGATATGCTGACCATTGCGGATGAACCGAGACATATCATCCCCTATCGTGTGAAGGGCACCTCCTTTGAGGAACATCCCTTCTTTGAGGCATCCTCCATGCGAAAGGTGGGAGAGAAGTATTATTTCGTCTATTCCTCCATGCAGAACCACGAGCTTTGCTATGCCACAAGTGACTATCCGGACAGGGACTTCACCTTCGGCGGAACCATCGTATCCAACGGGGATGTGGGATACCTGGGACGTTCCTCCGAGGAACGGCTGAACATGACGGGAACCACCCATGGCAGTATTACTGAGATCAACGGACAGTGGTATGTATTCTACCACCGCCTGACACATAAATCGGATTACAGCCGGCAGGCCTGTGCCGAGAAGATTGAAATCCTGCCGGATGGAAGGATCAAGCAGGTGGAGATCACCAGCTGTGGTCTGAACCCCGGACCCCTGGAAGGAAAGGGAGAGTATCCGGCAGCCATCTGCTGCAATCTGACCAACGGACATATGCCCCATGGCTCCAACCGGATCTATGATTTCTCTTTCCCGAATGTGAATCACCGGGTTTCGGCGGACGGTGAGACAGTAGAGCGCTTTATTGATGAGATCTGCGACGGAACCCTGATCGGATATAAGTATTTCGATTTTCGTCAGGTGTCAAGGCTTCGTGTTAAGGCGGAGGCCGAGACGGAAGGAAGCTTTGAGGTACGAATCGATATGGAAGGACCGGCAGTGGGGACCATCGAGCTTCGTCCTACGGAAGTGAGAGTCGATGACTCATCGGAAGATGGCCCGGAGAGTGTATCGTCGAAAGAGACCTGGAGTAGGTTTGAAGGCGACGTTCAGATCCCGGACGGCATCCATGCATTGTATCTCATTTACCATGGAGAGGGCCTGGCCCGCCTGCTGTCATTTGAGATAGAGTGACGGACCGGCGGCGGTGGGCAAAAAGAGTTGTGAGACTGTAAAATGAATTCTTCGGAGGAAACAGCATGAAGAAATCAGTCAGAAAAGCGGATGTAGTGATCATCCTGTGTCTGGTGCTGATCTTTGGTGTCATCATTTTCATGAATACCCGTCTGATCAACAACATGATGCTGGATAAGACCGAGCAGTCCAGCCAGAACCGTCTGGAGATCATCCGCAGCGAGTATGAAAATGTGTCCATGGAGGTGGAGAAGGCACTGCTGAACATCGTGGCAGGGGCGGAAAGGACCTATTATTCCACCAAGAGTCCCGAGGCCATGGAGGCCTACATCACATCGGTGCATAATGCCATGAAGGAGCAGACCGCAGGCGTGATCATGCGTATCTACATCGCGGGGGCGGATTGGATCATGGTGCCGGACGCGGAGGTGCCCAAAGGATATAATGTCACCGAGCAGGAATGGTACCAGGGTGCCCTCGAGCATCCGGGCGAGCTGTATTTTGCCGAGCCTTATTTTGATACACTGACAGGTGTGCGTTGTTTCACTCTGTCCATGTCCCTGGATGACGGAGCTACCGTGATCAGTATGGACATGAAGCTGGACGGCGTTGAGGAGTACGTGAAGCGGATGGCCGGGGATGAGAACAGTCCGGCGGTCATCGTAACCGATACGGGTCTCATCGTCGGTTACAACGATATGAATTATGTGGGAAAGCAGTTCTCCGAGGCACTTCCGGAATATGCAGCCGTTTTGGACCGTATTTTCCAGTCCTCAGATAAGAACAGTTATTTTGAGGTCAGCATCGGCGGTGAAAGTGTGACCGTATTCCATTCTACCATGCGGAACGGATGGTATATGGCACTATTCCTGGATGATGACACACTGTACGGAGAGGCAAACCGTCAGAGAGTCCTGAATATCATTGTAAATGTGATGCTCATGCTTCTGATCATCACTTCCTTCGTCATCGGTGCGAGAAACCGGATCAAGGCCCAGGATGCACTGCAGAGCCGGGAGGAATTTGTAGGACAGATCCTGAATAATCTTCATGAGCCTCTCGGGAAGATTCTCCGTCTCAGTGACATGAAACGGTTTAACAACTCCAATGATATCAAGGCGGACATGGCGGATATCAAGGCCTCCGGTCTGGAGCTGAAGGAGATGATGGACAACCTTCGTTCCTATTCCACCATTGTGACGGATATGGGACAGGACGCGGCTGCCAAGAAAAAGAAGAGAAGAGAACTGGCACAGTCCATCCGCCGTTTCCGAAATGTGATCATCATTCTTCTCATCCTGATCTCAGGTATCAGTATGTTCTTCTACGTTCGGAACCGTAACAGTGCGGTTCAGGAGTCCGTCAGATCCGATCTGGATATATATAATTCCGAGCTGCTGTCCTGGGAGATGGAGCAGTCCACGATCCTGCAGATGTTTACGGATATTATTTCCTCACAGTCTGAGATACTGAAGGACTATGACAGCGCGGTGGAATGGCTGGCTCAGATGACGAAGAACTACGACTCCTTCTCGGTATGCTATGTGGCGAATTCCGAGGCGGAGCACCGTATAATTATGAATAACGGGTGGGAGGGTGATGATTTTGATCCCTCGATCCGTGACTGGTACAGGGAAGCTATCCTGCAGTATCCGAATCAGTATGTCTCCGAGCCTTATCTTGAGGTGACGGCAGGCAAATACTGTATCACATTTTCACAGGCAATGTTTGATAAGAACGGAGATTTCCTCGGGGTATTCGGTATTGATTTTTATCTGGATAAGCTGGTGGGGCTTTTCGAGAAGGAAATCTATGATGATGAATATGTCTTCCTGGTAGACAGCTACGGAAATATCCTGAATCACCCGAATCCGGAGTACCGGATGACGGAGGAGCATCAGGTGAAGGTGTCGGATACGCCCTACGCCGGCATCTATGTTGCAGGCGGACAGGAGAGCAGGATCAAGACCATCACGGACTATAACGGGAAATACAGTCTCTGTATCTGTAAGTCCGATCCCTCCACAGGTTTCTCGCTGATCATGGTGGGGAACTGGTGGATGATGTACCGCACGATCCTGCTTTACTGTGCGATCTATATCATATTTATCATAAGCTGTATCGTTACGGTTATCATTCTTCTGAACCGGGTAATCCGGTCTCAGGCGGAAATGAACCGCGAGCTGACGGTCACTGCGGATCGTGCCATGGCAGCCGGTCAGGCAAAGTCAGACTTCCTGGCCCAAATGAGCCACGAGATCCGTACGCCGATCAATGCCGTTATCGGTATGGATGAGATGATCCTGCGGGAGAATAAGGATCCGGAGATTCGGGAGTATGCCGAGAATATCAAGAGTGCCAGCCAGACGCTTCTGACGTTGATCAATGGTATTCTGGACTTCTCCAAGATCGAAAGCGGAAAGATGGAGATCATCCGTGTGCGTTACGAGACACTGGATATGGTGGACAGCCTGGTAAATATGATCTCGGAGCGTGCGGAGAAGAAGGGACTGAATCTGATCCTGGATATCGATCCGACACTGCCGAGAACCATGTTCGGAGACGATGTGCGCATCCGTCAGGTGATCACCAACCTTCTGACCAACGCCGTGAAGTACACACCGAAGGGGGATGTTACCCTTTCCATCCGCGGAGAGAAGGAAGAGGGAGACGATTATACTCTGAAGGTTGCGGTAAAGGATACCGGTATCGGTATAAAGAAAGAAGATATCGAGAAGCTCTTCCAGTCCTTCCAGCGTCTGGATGAGGAACGGAACCGGAATATCGAGGGTACCGGCCTCGGCATGTCCATCGTTCAGGGACTTCTGGCCATGATGGACAGCAAGCTGGAGGTGGAGAGCGATTACGGACAGGGTTCCACATTTTCCTTCAGTCTGAATCAGAAGGTGCTGGATGAGGAGGCCATCGGAGAATACAGGTTCATCCGGGAGAAGGAAGAGAAGGCACAGGAGGCTGAGAGAAATGTGCTCCTCACGGGTGCAAGGATCCTGGTGGTTGATGATAATGAAATGAACCTTCGGGTGGCACGGGGACTGCTGAAGCATTATGATGTGGTGCCGGATCTCTGTGACAGCGGGCGGAAGAGTCTGGATATGGTAAAGGAGAAATCCTATGACATCATCCTGATGGATCACATGATGCCGGGAATGGACGGTGTGGAGGTTCTCCACGAGATCCGAAAGGAGAATCTGGTTCCGGAGGAGATTCCCATCATCGCGCTTACGGCGAATGCCATTGCCGGTGCACGGGATGAGTATCTGGCCTACGGGTTCAAGGATTATCTTTCCAAGCCTATCGACGTGAAGCAGCTGGAGGATATGCTGATCAAGTATCTGCCGGAAGACAGGGTGCATTATGTTGATGCGGAAGAAACTGCTCAGTCGGAGAGTACGAAGTCGGAGACGAAGGATGTGTTTGCAGAACAGACGAAGGAAGGAGAGGCTGCAGTTCCGACAGGCGATGACGGTGCGGAAGTACAGGATGCAGCCGCTTCGGAGGGCGGAACATTTACGGACAGGCTTGCTGCAGCGGGCTTTAATATCGAAGGAGCCCACGGCTTTACCATGGACGATGATGAATTCTACCTGGAGCTTCTGGAAACCTATGTGAACGGGGCGTCCGAGAAGGAAGAGACCATCCGTTCCTGCTACGAAGCCAAGGACTGGAAGAATTATCAGGTGGCGGTACACGGCCTGAAGAGCTCGTCCCGTACCATCGGCGCGGACACTCTTGCGGACCTGGCGTATGAACAGGAGCTGGCTGCCAAGGACGAGAAGACGGATGTTATTGAGAACGGCGTGGATACGCTTCTGAAAACTCTGCATGAGGTGGCAGAGGCGATCACCTCCGCCATCCGATAGGAGAGGGGTCAGACCCCATTACAAAAGTGTTACATAAAGAATCCGCATGGTGTGTCATGAAAATGTCACGCCATGCGGATTTTTTCTGCATTGAAAATGGCGAGATTTTACACGATATCGGTCAAATATGGCAATGATCCGTTCCGCACCCTTTGCCATGCTACAATGGCGTCAGATGAAACAGGGGGATGACACACATTTCTATATATCGTGACCAAGTGAGAAGAGGTGAGAGACATATGAAGAAACGAACAAGAATCATGGCATGGGTTCTTTCCGCAGTGATCGGCATATCCGCAGCATCGGGTCTTTCTTCGGTGAACAGCTTCGCGGCGACGGAAGAAGGTAGTGACCGGATCATTGTTTCACTGGGTGATTCCTACTCCTCGGGCGAGGGGATCCCACATTTTTATAATTATGATCTTCCCGTGGAAGAGAGAGTGAAGGATCAGGACTGGATCGCACATCGGTCCGAAAATTCCTGGGGCGGGATGCTGAAGCTTTCGGGCGTGTCCGGGACAATGAAGAAGAACCGGGGAACTCACTGGTATTTTACCGCAGTGTCCGGAGCCAAGGTGGAGGATCTGACGGGAAAACAGGTGAAGGAATACTGTGTATTTAAGAACGATGTAACGGCTCCTTCCCTGGCATCTAATATGTTGTGTGGGACCACGGAGCTGGATCCGCAGCTGGATATTTTTGATCAGCTGGATGGGAAGAAGGCGGATTACGTAACGATCACCATGGGAGGAAATGACCTGAATTTTGCCAAGGTGATCGAAAAGGTAGTGACAAGCACCTGGGCAACCAACTATTCAGGCCTGAAGAATATGATCGACAGCCAGCTGAAGAAGCTGGAACCGGGTTCCGATTTCAGAAAAAAGCTGAAAAAGTCATATATCAAGATCGCAGAGAAGGCCGGTCCCCAGGCGAAGATCATTGTGGCCGGTTATCCGAAGCTCTTTGATCCGGTGGCGGGCGGTTTCTTTGAATCAAAGTATGAAGCCTATCGGGTGAACGATGCAGTGGAGAAGTTCAACGACGTTTTGGAAGAGACCGTAAAGGAATGTCAGGCGTTGGGCATCAGCATATCCTTTGTGGATGTGGAACCGGCATTTAAGGATCATGGGGCCTATTCATCGAAGGGGGCTTATATCAACGGGATCGATCTTTGCCCGAGAGAAGAGGATATCGACCGGGTCACGGTCGGAAGTGCCTATTCCATGCATCCGAATGCGGAAGGCGCAAAAGTCTATGCGGAATGTGTACAGAAGGAGATCGACCGCCTGGAGAAGGGAAAACCCGTTGTTACCGATAACGATATAAAGCGGCACGGTGAGGATGTCCGCATGTATAAGCCGTTCCTGGATGATCTGGCGGTATGGTACTACCTGACAGGGTATACGGGATCGGGTGAGAATGACTTTAAGAATATGGACAAGTTGGATTGGGAGCTGAATTGTGAACCGATCTCCACAGAGAAGTTCAAGTATGCATTCCATGATCTGAACTTAGACGGAACGGATGAACTGTTCCTGTTCCTGAACGAAAAGCCTGTGCTGACTATGACGATAGAGAACGGATATCCGAAGATCATGGCACAGGAATGGAGCGGAGATTCCACTACATTTACCTATGAGACCCTGGAGGATTATTTCCACTCCATGGATGACTGGGCAATCGAGAAGCTGCTTTACAAGGGACAGCTGCTGGATTGGGCAGAAGCCTCATCCGGGGATTTCGCGGGAACGGATCACTGGGCCATCGAAGAGGACCAGGGAGTATGGAGATACTACAATACATTTGCGGTAGCGGATATCGACGGGGATGCCCGTCAGGAGCTGCTGGTATGGAAGCAGAAATACAAGGGTGAATACGAGAATTCGGATATTGAAGATAATTCCCTGTTCCTGTATAAGTATGACAGGAATACAAGAGAAATTACGAACTATGAAACCCTGAAGGTGAAGACCACACCTCAGGATCTGAAGCAGCTGAAGAACCTGAGCGCTACATTTTACCCGTGTACCGGTGAAGGACTGAAGCAGTACTACGAAGTCATCGGAAGACATACGGATTCCCGGCTGGAGAAGCTTCTGGAGAAGGAGCCGTATACCTTTGCCGAAGACAGAAAGAGATACAAGGCGTACCTGGATGATGTGCAGAATGCGCTGAAGACAGGCGGAAATGATAAGGACGGATATTACTCCGATGATCTGGAGGCAAAATGGGGCGGAGGAAATTACAGCAAGTATTATTCCTTCTATGATGTCGATGGAGACGGGACCAGAGAGCTGCTTCTGTTCAGTCCGAAGGATACGGGAGTGATCATTTCCATGCTGACCTATGAGAACGGGGCACCGAAGCTGCTTGCGGAAGCAGGGCATTCATCCCGGTATATCGTGACGGATATGTGCATCAGGTGGGACGGAGTGATCGGGTTCAACACCTTCGATTCCGCTTCGGGAGATGAAGGAGCATGCATCGTGGAACTGGAAAACGGGAACCTGAAGATCACACAGGGTTATGTCAAGGGAACCATATCCGGAGGAGATACGATCTACTTCGCCATGGGGCCTGATTACAGGGCAGATACCTCCAGGACCGTCTCAAAGGAAGAGGTGGAAGAGGTGGATATGGTACAGCATGCCTGTGGCGTAGGGTTCATCGTCAGCTCCATGGATTACTACAGGTAAGCAGACGGAAAGGGGAGAGCATATGAATTGCAGAAAATGTAATAAACCGATCAAACCGGGCATCAGCGTATGTCCGTGGTGCGGATATGATAACAGTGTGAAACCGCAGAACAAGCCTGAGGAGCAAAGGAACCTCGGCGGGGCAGCACAGCAGAGGGGAAAGAAGACGGGAAGCTCCGGAGGGAAGCAGGCATCGAAGAAGATGAGTAAGCAGAATCTGATCCTGATCATCAGTCTGTCTGCAGTTGCAGCGGTATTGCTCATCGTGATACTGGTGATGGCTCTGAGAAGCGGGAAGCAGTCTTCTTCAAGAAGCGGTGGCGGCGGTGGAGGCACAACGCCCACTACGGAAGAGACAACTACGGAGGAGATCACCATGGAGGATGCGGATACCTTTTACCATAAAAATGCAGAGGTGATCGCTGTCACCAAAGCAACTGACTCCAAGGCGGTTCTTTCCGAGAAGGATGCTGTGAAGGAGCTGAAGGCCAGAGGGTTTGACCAGTTCCCAATCACGAGATCCTATACCATGGACGGCGAGTTCCTGGAGGAGGACGAGATCAAGGATGCGGGTTCTGATAAGCGCCCGATGTATGAGACGTCCTATCGGACAGAAGCAGGGGATCTCTGGACGATCTCCATCGTGAATGATACCTATGTGGCATATCCCAGCTCCTATAATCTGGAGAAGCAGACCATGGCGGTTTTCTCTGAAAAGGACAGCATTACCGCATATGACGGTGACAGCAATCAGTTTTACCAGATCAAGCCGAAGAAGGAGCTTGCCACACTGCTCACCATCGATAAGGTCGATGCGGAACATTTGGAGAAGCTGACAACTGAAGAGATCGATAAGCTTCTGAAATAGAAGTAGTCTATCATGGGCTTTTGTGTTACAATGTACCTGCGCTTTTCGTGCAGGTACATTTTGCGTGCGCAAATGTCGGGCAGACCGGATGTATATGGATGTCCGTCCGATGAAATAATTAAGATACAGGAAGGACAGAGAAATATGAGCGATAAGTATGTAAGTCCGCTTTCCGAGCGGTATGCAAGTAAAGAGATGCAGTACATTTTCTCTCCGGATAAGAAGTTCCGTACCTGGAGGAAGCTGTGGATCGCACTGGCGGAGACAGAGCAGGAGCTGGGCCTTACCGCAGAAGACGGAAGTCCCCGTATCACGGAAGAGATGCTGGAGGAGCTTCGGGCAAATGCGGAGGATATCAATTATGATGTGGCGAAGGCCCGTGAGAAGGAAGTTCGGCACGATGTCATGTCTCATGTATATGCCTACGGCCAGCAGTGTCCTAATGCTGCGGGGATCATTCATCTGGGCGCCACCAGCTGTTATGTGGGGGACAATACGGATGTGATCATCATGACCGAGGCTCTGCAGCTGGTTCGTAAGAAGCTGCTGAACGTGATGAATGAGCTGGCAAAGTTTGCTCTTAAGTATAAGGATCTTCCGACGCTGGCGTTCACACATTTTCAGCCGGCACAGCCGACAACGGTGGGCAAGCGCGCGACTCTGTGGCTCCATGATCTGTATCTGGACCTGCAGGATGTGGACTACATGATCAGCCAGCAGAAGCTTCTGGGCTCCAAGGGAACCACAGGTACCCAGGCCAGCTTCCTGGAGCTGTTCAACGGGGACCATGCGAAGGTGCGCCGTCTGGATCAGCGGATCGCCGAGAAGATGGGCTTCGCAGGCGTCTATCCGGTATCCGGCCAGACCTACAGCCGTAAGGTGGATTCACGGGTGCTGAACGTGCTTTCCGGTATCGCACAGAGTGCTCACAAGTTTACAAATGATATCCGTCTCCTGCAGCATCTGAAGGAGATCGAAGAGCCTTTCGAGAAGAATCAGATCGGTTCTTCCGCCATGGCTTACAAGCGGAACCCCATGCGGTCCGAGCGAATCGCTTCTCTGGCAGACTATGTGATCAGCGATGCCATGAATCCGGCGCTGGTTGCTTCCACACAGTGGTTTGAGAGGACCCTGGATGATTCCGCCAACAAGCGTCTTTCCATTCCGGAAGGCTTCCTTGCCATCGACGGAATCCTGGATCTCTATCTGAATGTGGTAGACGGTCTGGTGGTTTATGAGAAGGTCATCACCAAGCGTTTCATGGAGGAGATCCCCTTCATGGCGACAGAGAATATCATGATGGATGCGGTAAAGGCCGGTGGAGACCGTCAGGAGCTTCATGAGAAGATTCGTACCTATTCCATGCAGGCGGGCAAGACCGTGAAGCAGGAGGGCAAGCCCAATAACCTGCTGGAGCTGATCGCTGCAGATCCCGCCTTCCACAGAACCCTGGATGAGCTGAAGTCTCTGATGGAGCCACGCCTTTACGTGGGACGCGCACCGGAGCAGACACAGGAATTCATCGATGAAGTGATCCGTCCCATCCTGGACGAGAATGCCGACATCCTTGGCCTGACAGCCGAGATCAACGTATAAGTCAACATAATAGGTGCCTGTCACCTTTACAGAATTGTTACGTATGATGAAACATTTTCGTAAAGGTGACAGGCACCTTTTATGTAAACTAGTGGGGCTGTCATTTGAGTCACATTATTGTCACTTTACAATGATACACTCAGCCTGCCAGTTTGAGATGTGGTAAGAAAAGGAGAGAGTGAAACATGGAAATCCTACGGGTAGAGCATTTGAAGAAGACCTATGGCAGCGGTGAAACGGAGGTCCGGGCGGTGGATGACATCAGCTTCTCGGTGGAGAAGGGTGAATTCCTCTGTATTATCGGAGCTTCCGGAAGCGGCAAGTCAACCCTGCTTCATCTGATCGGCGGTGTGGACCGGCCGACAGACGGAAAGGTGTATATTGATGGTGTCGACATTTACGACCAGGACGATGACACGCTGGCGGTGTTCCGCCGCAGACAGGTGGGTCTGATCTATCAGTTCTATAACCTCATTCCGGTTCTTACCGCAGAAGAAAACATAACCCTCCCTTGTGACCTGGATGGGAAGGTGGTACCGCCTGAAGAGGTGAAACGGCTGATCCAAAGCCTGGGCCTGGAAGGACGCGAGAACCATCTTCCCAGTCAGATGTCCGGCGGACAGCAGCAGCGTGTCGCCATCGGACGGGCCCTCATCAACCAGCCGGCCATCATCCTTGCGGATGAGCTGACAGGAAACCTGGACAAGAAGGCGGGAGACGAGATCATTGCCCTGCTGCAGAAGGCCAACCAGGAAACCGGGCAGACCATCATCATGATCACCCACGATCTGGAGATCGCAGCTCAGGCAGAGCGCGTCATCACGATCCAGGACGGCAAGATCAGGAAAGATGTTCGGAGAGGGTAGGAACAGTGGACGCGATAAAGAAATTTACGAATAGAAATATGTCCCGTAACAAAAGGAGGACACTTGTAACCGCCATCGGTGTAATGCTTTCGACAGCGCTTGTCTGCACAGTGATCGGTATGGCAGCAACCTTTCGTCACTCGATCATTGAGGATTATAAGCATTCCGTCGGTGATTATCATGTGGAGTACGGGATTCACGGGAATAAGGAACAGTATGACATTGTAAAGAACTATGCCCATGCGGAGAAATCCGGTGCCATCCATACCCTGGGCTTTACGGATATCAGAGCAAAGAATCTGGACAGAGATTATATCTGCATCTATGCCTTCGCTGATGATGCTGAAAAACAGCTGGATTTTAAACTGAAGGACGGACGTTTTCCTGAAAATGAGAATGAGATCGTGCTTTCCGCCGATTACGTGCAGGCTGCCGGAAATGTGCGGATCGGAGACGAACTTCGGATGGATCTCGGCAAAAGGACCTTTGAAGAGGATCCGTCATTCTTCATGTCAAATGACTGGTACGGAGACGATGTTCGGTATATCCCGGGTGAGGTGAAGACCTATAAGGTCGTGGGTATCATAGAGGACAAGAGGAGCTTTGTGGGCTATAACAGTGTGGGATACGGATGCTTTACCCGTGCGGAGTCCTTCCAAGGCGGATATTCACAGGTCTTTATCCGCTTTGATGATCCATCAAAATATGAAGAATATATGTTGCGCATCAATTCCTCCCTGAGCCAGATGGGAGGGGAATACGACTACGGTACGAATACCCTGACACGTTATGAGGGCGGCCTCAGTGATGCGGCCTTTAAGCTGGTCTTCGGACTTGGAGGCGTGATCTGCCTTATCATTGTGGGAACCAGTATCTTCGTGATCGCCAACAGCTTCCGGATCTCCGTAGAGGATAAGAAGGTACAATTCGGGATGCTCTCCAGCATAGGCGCCACGAGGCGGCAGATCCGCAAGATCGTCCTGAGGGAGGCGGCATGGATCTTCCTGGTGGGAACACTGGCAGGAATCGCGCTGGGCGTCTTTGTCGTCTGGGCTCTGGATGCGGTAATGAACTATCTGCTGAAGAATGTTTTCCCTGTGAAAATGATCTTCACCCTGCCCTGGTGGGTGATCCTGGTCACGGTGGTCCTTTCGGCGGTTACCATCCTTTTTGCATCGCTGATCCCGGCCCGCCTGGCTACGCGGATCACACCCATCGAGATCATCCGTGGTGGCAGTGCGCTCCGCTCCGATGAAAAAAACCTAAGGAGCCGGAAGCTGACCAGAAAGCTGTTCGGTGTCGGCGGTACCATCGCCGAGAAGAATATCCGGAGAGACCGGAAGAAGTACAGAACTGCAGTGATCTCCCTGGCTCTTGGAATCGCGACCTATATCGGTGCGGCCAGCTTTGTGGGCTATGGACGCAAGGTGGTGGGTGAGGTCTACACAGAAGTAGATTACAACATTTCCATAAATGCCTATGGTGATCCGACGCCAGAACGCCAGGCTGAGATCCGTGACAGCTTCCGGAAGATCCGGGGCCTCGGGGCAATCCGTGAAAGTACATTTTACTCCACTGCGTATGTAAAGGTGGATGCTGAGAAATACGGCACGGACCATATGAAGGCAATGTGCGATCCGGAGACGAGCCTGTTTGATCTGACGGTGTACATCCTTCCGAAGAATGACTTTGAGAGATATATCTCCAAGATCGGTGTGACAGCGGAGGACCCGTCCGGGGTTGCAATATTGGCTGACCGTGAGCTATACTATGATGCGGAGGGTGTCCGCCACTCGGGCAGATATCTTCTGACGGAGGAAGGTGAAAGTCTCGACGTTTCCTATGCCGTTGCAAGCAAGGGATTTACCGAAGAAGAGGTGGATCCCGATGTGGACGTATGGGAAAGAGAGGAAATGCAGTGTAACATCACCCGGTTAGTGGGAGATGACGAGCTTCCCATTGGTTTGAATGGAGCTTATGCATCTGACGGTGGGCTGTTCCTGGTGGTCAGTGAGGATTACTTCCGGACACTTCCGGCGGATGCATTTCTTCAGAATATGTTTATCGATGCGGAGGACCCCATCGAATTCCAGAAGGGGATCGATGCACTTCAGGATTCCGGTGCCATTGAGAATACACACGTATACAATGCGGAGCAGGAGCGACAGTCCAGCAACCGTATGGTTCTGGTACTGGAGATCTTCCTGTATGGCTTCATCATCGTGATCGTTCTGATCGGTGTGACAAATGTGATCAATACCATCAGCACCAGTATGAAGATCCGAAGCCGGGAATTTGCCATGCTGCGTTCTGTAGGCATGACAAAGAAAGAGTTCCGTCGGATGATGCGGACGGAGGGAGTGATCTATACGATGAAGTCCGTGCTTCTGGGAATCCCTGCGGGTCTGGGACTATCCTGGCTGGTGTATCTGGCAGTACGTACCCGGTATGATTACGGATATATCCTGCCGGGACTGCCGATCCTTATTGCGGTTCTGGGTGTGGGCCTGATCGTAGGACTCATTATGTGGGTGGCAGAAAGACGGGCCCTGAAGCAGAATATCATAGAAACGATACGGAAACAGAATTTCTAAGCGGAGGAAGGTAGAATGAAGATTAAGTTACTTTTGGTGGAAGACAGCCCCATGATCATCCGCGGCCTGCAGTACACACTGGAGCAGGCCGGCTATGAGGTGACGGTCTGCATGTCCGCCCATATGGCGGAGGACCGGCTGGACCGCATGCATTTTGACGTGGCTGTTCTGGACGTGAACCTTCCTGACGGCAGCGGCTTCGATCTCTGTAAGCGGCTGAAATCCGAGACGGATACCCCGGTGATCTTCCTGACTGCAAGAGATGAGGAAAATGATGTGGTCCTGGGCTTTGAACTGGGAGCGGATGAGTATATCCTGAAGCCCTTCCGTAACCGGGAGCTGATCTCCCGTATCGAAAATGTGCTCCGCCGCACGGGAAAGACGAAGAAGCGTCTTACCGCCGGAGAGGTGGAGATCGATGTGGAGAAGGACCAGGTATTCGTGAAGGGGAATGAAGTGGAGTTCACCCAGCTGGAATATAAGATCCTGTATATGCTGATGCAGAATGCGGGTCAGACCCTGACCCGCGAGCAGATCCTGGACCGGATCTGGGACATTGCAGGAAACTTTGTTGAGGATAATACATTGACGGTTTACATAAAACGTATCCGTGAAAAGCTGGGCGATGCGGATGTGATCCGTACCGTGAAGGGCGTGGGATACAGAGTAGAAGCACAGTAATGGAATACTATGGAGAATAAGAAACGAAGAAAACGTCATCCATGGATACACAGACTGCCGGCGATAGCCTTTGCGCTGCTGCTGGCAGCAATTTTGCTGTACGGAAATACACGGATGATCGCATCCCACAACCGGGAGGAGGAGGCGAATACGGCGGTCCTGGTGGGAGTTATCCGTGAGAAGCTTCCGGAGCTTTCGGATGTGGAGATCATTCAGTATCTGCAGGATACCGGGGACCGGGAGGCGTTTCGTAAGCGGGGAGCCGAGCTGCTGGAACGTTACGGATATGACGCCGATTATTTTTCTCATTCCGGCGATCAGCTGCTCTGGCGCCTGATCATTTTCAACCTGAGCATCCTCGGGGCGGCCGGCGTAGGCTGTATCGTCTATTACATCCTGCATAAGAGAAGAGTACGCAGAGAGGTGCTGGAGATACAGAACTATTTCCGGGAGCTGAATCAGGGAAGCTATGATCTGAAAATGGAACAGATGGTGGAAAGCGACATGTCCCTGTTGCAGAGCGACATTTTCAAGGTGACACAGCTGCTTAAAACGAGTGCTGAGGACTCCAAGGCAAAGAGCGAGGCGCTGTCCCGGTCGCTGGCGGACATTTCCCATCAGCTGAAGACCCCTATCGCGTCTATTCGTATCGACCTTGACAATCTGATGGATGATCCGGACATGCCTCCGGACCTGAGAAAGAATTTCCTTCGGGAATGCAGCATTCAGCTGGAATGGATCTCATCGCTGGTGCAGACACTCCTCAAGCTGGCCCGGATCGATGCGGGCACGGTGGAAATGCGGAACGAGGACATGGACCTTCGCGCAGTGGCCTGCGAGTCGAGGGAGAAGCTTGGTATTCTTTCCGAGATCTCGGGAGTGGATATTGTATGGGAGGATGAACCGCGGGGCACACTGATCGACGAGAAGGATGTTCCGTCTGCGCTGATGACGGGAGATGCATCCTGGCAGCTGGAGGCCATCAGCAATATCATCAAGAACTGCCTGGAGCATTCTACGGCAGGGTCGAAGGTCTATCTTTCTCTTAGGGATACCACGGTATTTAAGGAACTGACCATCCGCGATGAAGGCGAGGGGATCCCGGAAGCGGACCTGCCTCATATCTTCGAACGGTTTTACCGTGCGGAGAATGCCAAGAAGGAATCCGTTGGCATCGGCCTGTCCCTGGCATCCAGTATCGTGGAAGCCGGCGGAGGGAAGATCATGGTGAATTCCGAACGGGGTAAGGGCACATCCTTCGTGATCCGATACCTGACGTAAATGATTGGGGGTCAGACCCCATTACAAAATTGTTACGTGTTCATGTAACAGTTTTGTAATGGGGTCTGACCCCTTAGTTCCCGGCGATGGCGTCCTTCATGGCTTTCAGGGTGGCCCGGGCTGTGGTGGCCGAGTCGGCTTTGTCATACAGATATTCGTCCGCGCCGGATTTGAAGGCGTCGATGACATTCTCCTTCTCCATCATGGGAATGATGAGGTTCATATCTTCCTGGTGCTCGTTCATTTCCTGTGTGGCCTTGTATTCATTGGTCTCCGAGAGGCCTTCTTCGTTCAATGCAGTGACTGCCGCATCGCTTACAGGAACTCCCTTTTCCGTCTTCTGAAGCTTTGCCATATCCGGGTCGTTCAGCAGGTAGTTCAGCAGTTTGGCCGCTTCCTCCGGATGCTCGGTATCCCGGCTGATGGCCCACATGGTGGCGGGCTTGACGTACCAGCCGGAGAGGGCGGAGCCTTCGATCCTGGGGTACATCCCGCGGCTGACGCGGACGCCGGTTTCTGCCAGGCCGTCGCAGTAGATCTTGGTATCACTGATCCAGCACATGACACCCACCACTTCTCCGGACATATACTGGGCCCGGTCAAATGTATCGATGGGGCAGATCACATGGGAATCAATAAGACGTTTGTAGAACTTTAGAACATCCTCCATGCCGGCTTCGTCGATGGCCAGCTTTCCGTCTTCCGTGAAGAAGGTCTTCCCGGTGCTTTGCTCATAATAGGCGATCATCAGGAGGAACACATGCTTCTTCGCAAGCCCCAGCACATATTTGCCTTCCGGAGCAAGAACCTCTCCCATCCGGATCAGGTCGTCCCAGGTCTTCGGAACCGAGAAACCGTACTGGTCCAGCACATCCTGATTGTAGTAGAAGGTGTGCGTGTTCATGGCGATGGGCAGGGCATTCAGTTTGCCGTCCTGCGTTCCGTAGGAGAGCTCCTCCTCGGTAAAGTTGGAGAGGTCGATGTACTCTGAAAGCTCTCTCAGATCATAGAAGCCCGTTCCGTCCGGCGAATATTCGTCCAGCCAGGCGTAGTTGATCTGCATGACATCGGCAGCGTTGTGGGATTCCATCCAAACCTTGTTCCGCTTCTCATAGCCGTTCCATTCGCCGTAGCGGTATGCAACCTCGATGCTCTTGTTTTTCTCCTGAAAGAGATCCACACCCTCCATGGTATACATATGGCGCGCATCATTTCCCCACCAGGACATCTGGATATGGATGCGATCCTCCTGGTCGTTTGCATCCTTCGCCGGCTCATTGTTTCGTCCCAGCTGGATGATGGCGAAAACACCGGCACCAGTAACGGCAAGGACGATCAGAAGGAGTATGACGGTACTTAGTTTGCTCTTGTTCATAGCCTAACCCTCCTTCGGCCCTTCGATCAGTGTATACCGGGACTTTCCGTTATTCTTGGAGGTGTAAAGCGCACCGTCCGCCTTTTCATACAGCATCTGGAAGGAAGCACCGCTTTCGCCGGTCACATAGATACCGGCGCTGATGGAAATGTTGCATTTCTCGTGTTCTTCGGCGAATTCCTTCATGAATTCCTTCAGTACCAGGTCCATATGCTTCTTTGCGACATTTACCACCTCAGTCATCTCGATATCCTGACAGATGGTGAAAATGGCGAACTCATCACCGCCGATACGTCCGATGATGGTATCCCGTTCGTAGAGCCTCCGGATCAGCTGTCCTACGCGGATGATGACCTGATCGCCGTAGGCGTGGCCCAGTGTATCATTTACCTGTTTGAAATTGTCGATATCCAGCATGACAAAGACCATCAGCCGGTCGTCACTTCGCTCGGCCAGACGGGACTCGGCCTCCTCCTGGAAGGCGCCTTTGTTCATGACGCCGGACAGGCTGTCGATGTCCGCCTTCTCCTGCAGAGTATTAACGATGCCGTCCATGGGGCGGGAGAGCCGGGTGTACAGCAGCCATCCGATGAGCAGGAAGATCATTGCCATGCCGACGGTGACCCAGAGGGTCACGTTGCGGAGCCGGTTGTTCTCCCGGAGGATGCTTTCCTTCGGGACGGAGCAGATGACACGCCATTCATTGCTGCAGACGTTGGAATTCACCAGATAATCGGGGTCATCGCTGATATTTCCCTTCTTCAGCGCATTTGTGATGGCCTCGGGCAGCTTCTCGCCGATCTCATTCCCATCCGAAGAGAACATGATCACATCGTCCTGGTTCACCAGACGGATGGTCATATCCTCCAGCTGCTCTGGGTAAATGAAGACAGAGGAAAGCTCCCTGGTATAGAAAGCCGATACCAGGATGGCATTTGGATTCAGTCTCTTTACATAGTACATACGGTCGGTGCCGCCCCGAACGCCGAAGCACCAGCCGTCATTCTTCTTTGTATTGGTGATATAGTTGGAAAATGTGTCGTAGAAATCGCCCTCCGGGAACAGATGCTCAGTTCCGTGGGAGATCCAGCCCACCTTGTGATCATTTGCATAAACGATTCCGAAATCGGAATAGTTCTCCATCAGGCCGATGTCCACGATACGGCTTCTGATGGTTTCTTCGCTTTTGATCCTGCTGTATTCATCCTGGGATTCGTCTGTGGCATCGTAGAGGTAGAAGGCCTCGTCAGAGAAGAGGAGCGTACAGGTGGTTTCCATCCGCTCCAGATAGGAATTGATGTTTAGCTCCAGCTGGCGGCTGTTGGCTGCGATCAGCTGAGAGGCGGTGCGCTGCATGGCTTCGCCGGAAAGGCGGAGGATCACCAGAGCCAGAAATGTGGTAACGACGAGAAGGATCGCGGAGAAAACCAACACGATCTCGATCTGAAGAGTTTTGAAACGGTCGCCGAACCGTCTTTTCTGGCGCTTTTTTCCTGCCATCTGCCGATATCCTTCCCCATAAAAAACCAACTGTTACCTACAATTCGATTATATCATTTTATACGGGCTGAAACAAGAAAAAGCAGGAAGGTGAAATAATGCTTGACATTTTCAGATATGTTGTATACAATATAATTGTATCAAATATGAATGGCAAAGGACAGGAGAGACGATGGAATATGATTATCGCGAGGCGATGAAGCTTGAGAATCAGCTGTGTTTTCCCCTATATGCGGCTGCGAGAAATATCACCGGTCTTTACACACCGATACTGAAACCTCTGGGACTGACCTACACGCAGTATATCGTTTTACTGGTGCTGTGGGAGAAGGACGGGGTCCCGGTCAAGGAGATCGGAGAGAAACTGATGCTGGATAACGGAACCCTGTCGCCACTGTTGAAGAAGATGGAGCAGGCAGGTTATGTGGAACGGCGGCGCAGCTCCGAGGATGACCGGGTCGTGGTGATCACACTTACGAAGGAAGGAAGAGAGCTGCAGAAGAAGGCAAAGGATGTTCCGGCTCGGGCAGCCGCCTGTGTGGCACTGCCGCAGGAGAAGGCGAAGACACTTTACACATTGCTTTATGAGCTGCTGAAGCAGCAGGGATATGGAGCATCGGACCTTCGAAAGGAGTAACAGAATGGGTTCAGTTTATGATTTTACGGTAAAGGACAGACAGGGAAATGAGGTAAGCCTGTCGGAGTATCAGGGAAAGGTCCTGCTGATCGTGAATACCGCCACGGGATGCGGATTTACGCCGCATTACGATCCGCTGGAGGCCATGTATAAGGAACTGAAGGGGAAGGGGTTTGAGATCCTGGACTTCCCTTGCAATCAGTTTGCAAATCAGGCACCGGGCAGTGATGACGAGATCCATGAATTCTGTACCATGAAATTCGGTACGGAATTTCCGCAGTTCGCAAAGATCGACGTGAACGGAGATACGGCGGATCCGCTGTTCGCATACCTTGCAACGGAGAAGCCTTTTCAGGGCTTCGGAAAGGGTATAAAGAGCGCCGCGCTTAACAAGTTTTCCAAGATGAACAACAAGACCTTCGGAGAGAAGGCATATATCCGCTGGAACTTCACGAAATTCCTGATCGACAGGGAGGGACAGGTGGTTGCCAGATTTGAACCCACCTTTGACATGAAGAAGGTGGAGGAAGAGGTCCGTAAGCTCATCGGATAACGGAGACTCCCGGAGGAGCGTTACATTTGGCCGGAGGCCGGGAACATTAAAAATTAAGGGTTGCCATACCAGAGTCTCTAGGCTATAATGTATGGGCAAGAGCCGTCTGTATCTTGCAGACGGCTCTGACTTTGTGTCTTGAGAGGCGTTTTCATAAAGAAAAACCGTCAAAGAAAGGATAAACTATGGTTACAGCGATCGTAGGTGCAAATTGGGGCGATGAGGGAAAAGGCAAGATCACGGACATGCTTGCCGAAACTTCGGATATCATCATCCGGTTCCAGGGTGGTGCAAATGCAGGACATACCATCATCAACGATTATGGAAAGTTCGCGCTGCACACGCTGCCGTCGGGTGTCTTCTATGACCATACCACCAGCATCATCGGAAACGGCGTGGCTCTGGATATCCCGAAGCTCTTTAACGAGATCAAGGATATCGAGTCCAAGGGTGTTCCCACACCGAAGATCCTGGTATCTGACCGTGCACAGATGGTAATGCCGTATCATGTGCTTTTCGATACCTATGAGGAGGCACGTCTGGCAGGTAAGTCCTTCGGCTCCACCAAGTCCGGTATCGCACCTTTCTATTCAGATAAATATGCGAAGATCGGTTTCCAGGTAAGCGAGCTCTTCGATGATGAGGAGTCCCTGAAGGACAAGATCGGTCGTGTGATCACACAGAAAAATGTACTGCTGGAGCATCTCTACCACAAGCCGCTCCTGACCGTAGATGAGGTATACGCAACCCTGATGGAGTATAAGGAAATGATAGCACCCTATGTGTGCGACGTATCCGCATTTCTTTATGAGGCCATTCAGGAAGGAAAGAACATCCTGCTGGAGGGACAGCTGGGTTCCATGAAGGATCCGGACCACGGGATCTACCCGATGGTTACTTCTTCCT
>CADBRW010000173.1 GCA_902797155.1 uncultured Lachnospiraceae bacterium | reverse complement strand
TCCTTTCACCTTGTAGGCAATGCTCTTTGCACCTGTGGAATTAGTTGTTACTTCCGGGGTGATGGTATCGTCGATCCGGCAGTCATCTACGACTACCTTGGCATCCGGGTCTGTCTTCTTGCTTATGGTGAAATATGCTGTCGTTACGAGGGACGTAAATTTTTCCGTTTCAGCCAGGGTCAGACGTACCATGTATTCTCCGGCCGCTTCCGGTTTCGTAGTGGTATACTTGGTATCTTCCGCTGTTTTCAGCTTATACTCATAGATCGGCGTAGCATTCGAATTCGTCTCCAGTGCCGGACCATACTCCTGTTCGATGATCGTATTCGGCACGGACAGTGTCGCAGTCGTGGTGATCTTGCTGATGGTGAAATCATCGGTCACAACGATCTCATAGTAGGTAGCCGTTTCCGCAATGGTTACCTGTACGGTATACTCACCTGCCGCCGTCGGAACCTCGGTATCGTATTCGGAATCCTCCGCGCCGGCTTCCTTATATAGGAAGCTCCGTGCACCGGTGGAATCACTAGTTACATCCAGCTTGATCTCATCGTCAACATAGCAGTCCGCTGCAACAACCTTCGCTGTCTCATCCGTTTTCTTGCCGATGGTAAACTTCGCTGTCGTTACGAGCGACGTAAATTTCGCAGTTTCAGCCAGCGTCAGGCGTACCATGTACTTCCCGGCAGCTTCCGGCTGCGTAGTGGAATACGCACTATCCTCATCCGCTTCTAACTTGTACTCATAGAGCGGTGTTGCATTCGAATTTGTTTCCAGCTCCGGCGCATACACCTGACCGAGGGTCGTATTCGGCACGGACAGTGTTGCGGTCGTGGTGATCCTGCTGATGGTGAAATCCTTTGTTGCTTCTGCCGCGTTAAAATTAGCCGCTTCATCAATCGTCACACGGACCGTATAGTCACCCGCCGCGGTCGGTGCAGTCGTGGTATAGGTGGAATCATCCGCACCCTTCACCTTGTATTCTATGGTCTTTGTTCCGTCAGATTCCGTCTCAACATCCGTAGTGTACGTTTCATCTACATAAGTGTTGGGAACCGTGATCGTAACTTCCGGATCTTTCCTGCTGATGGTGAAATCCGATGTACAGGTGATGGCTTCATAAAGCCCTGTCTCCGAAATCGACGCTTCCACAGTGTAGGTTCCTACATTCCTCGGCGGGGTTCCGGAATAAGTGGAATCATCCGCACCCTTCACCTTGTACCGGAAGGTTTTAGTTCCGTTGGAGTTGGTGGTAACTACCGGTTCATAACTTGTTCCGTAGACCGTGTTCGGAACCGAAACCGAAGCCGTGGGTGTGGAAAGCGGATACTTCAGGGAGAAGCTGAACTCTGTGGTGCGACCCGCCTTATCATATGCCGTAATGGTGATGTCCTTGGTTTCGCCTTCGGTACCTTCCACTTCACCTTCCACGATGCCTTCTTCCGCATTAATGGTGGTGTTGTCAGGCGAGATCACTACCTTGTCCAGATTCGCATCCCCAACACAGAAGACGGCCTTTTCACCGATGACAGTCTCCCCTTCGGAGATATCATCCTCCTCGCCATCCAGGCGAACGTATTCAAAGATCGGTGCTCCTTCATCGAAGATCAGATCCTCCATCTTCGGATTATTCAGAATATTGTCCGGAGTTAAATATCCGGTCATGGCCCCATCTGATTTCCTCTTCATGTAGAAGCATGTGTCCTGATTGAAATGATCATCAATATAGACATCGCTCATTGTCAGCGTGAGCGTATCATAAAATGTGCCGTTCTCCCAGATACAGATCTGATATCCGGTTTTAGGAGTAAGCGTAAAGGTATCCTTCACATAGACACCATTGGTCACACCGCCCAGAGTAACGTAGTTCCCCTCCGATACCGTCGGAATCTCCGACAGCGGAAAATTGTCGATATGATACGACCTTTCGTCGGAAATGCTCTCGCAATAGGTATCCGTTGCAGGAGCGACCACCCGGGCATAACAATAGTCTGTACGAGTTGGCTTTGTTGTCGAGTACGAGCCACCCTGCAGTCTGTACTCAAAATAATATTCACCGTCATAGTCCGCATCAATTGTTACGGCACTGCTGAAATCATAGTCCGTTCCCTGATATACGGTGATGTCACTGAGACTGCCGAGACTGACATTCGGGTCCTTCTTCAGCAGCTGTCCTGCCTTTTTGTTATATATGGATCCCGACATGACCTTTGAGATCGACCCAAGCTGCAGTGTGAAGGAGCCGCCGGCAGAATCTATGATCGTACCATCCTTTTCCGCAATAACAGTGGCGCTGATATTTGATTCGGTACCCTTCGTGAACATGGTTGAGGCCTGGATCGTTCCGCTTAGGATTTTAAGTGTCTCCTCGTTTTCAAAGCTTACGTTATTTGCGATAAGAGTTCCGTTCTGCAGAATAAACCGAAGCCTTGAATCTGACGTTTCATAATTCACGTCAATGAAATACGGCATGCTTAGTGTTCCGTAGATCGTAATCTGCCCGCTCGTTCCACTGACACTTCCTGCCGTCACGGTATTCCCGCTGTCGATGATCAGCTGACAATTAGGTGACTCAATGCTGATCCCATCCGGCAGTGACACATCCGCATTAATATCCAAAAATGCATAACCGGAGACTTTGATCCCGGTGATCCCGTTGCAGACCACGCTGCCCATTTCCTCCGAATCCGGATTAGAACAGCTGAGCACATAATTGCCATCCACCTCCGACAGCATGACAGCCACCTCAAAATCTCCGGCGGTTGTGACCGTATAGACGGTTCCGTCTGCCGTAATGACTCCGCCGGTACCGGCTGCATAGATCCTTCTTCCCGGTGTGACCACGCACATCGTCAGGGCCATGGCAAACGCCATGACCAGGCTGGTGATCCGGTGTTTTATGCTTTTCTTCTTTATCCATTCTCTCATGAGCAGCACCTCTTCATTCGCTCAGCAAACAATTATTCCCACTCTATCGTCAGATCCTCGGTGACCGGCTGGTCGAAGTCATATTTCCAGTCACCGGTCTCAGCAGGCTGAAGGGACGGCCTCACTGCCTTCTCACCCTTCTGTACGTACTGTGTTGCGAAGACCGCACCCTTGTAGGTGAAGGTGACAACTGCATCCCCTTCCAGCAGGGCCACGTCTCGTCCGTCATTCTGAGCATCCCTGACTATCCCGAGAACCGAATCCGGAATCTCCGAGAAGTCGATATCCCTGGGCTCGGATACGTAATCCGTTGTCGTGCCATCCTCGTAGATGATCACTTCCTTACCCTTCTCGATGGCAACCTCTTCTTCGGCAACGGTTCCGTCCTTGTATACCAGTCTCGTTACAACGGTTCCTTCAAATGTGGTGACCTTGGTGTACTTCACTCCGTTTATCTCGTATACGGCTACACGGAACATGGTACCGCGCACCGACATGGTGGAGTTCGGGGTATTTACATCGTAGACGGAATCCTCCGACAGCTTGTTCTGAATATCATTTGTGATGGCGCCGGAGCGAAGCTCGATGACCGTCTTACTGTTCTCACTGTCCCCTGATGCATTCAGCACCAGCTCCGTTCCCTCTTCCAGGTAAATGTACTTATCATCGTCAGCCTTCAGGCACATTTTACCGGTCACGAGGGAGATCACATCTCCCGACTCAAGTACCATGTTGTTGTAGGGATCGATCTTGCCGATGCCCTCCCTGGTGACACTGGCATCGCCCTCCACCTCATAAACCTTCAGCAGACGGTAGCCCTTGTCCTTTAAAACGACAAAAAGAACCACAGCTCCGATTCCAAGAACCGCAACCAGGCTCGCAATTATGATTATTAATTTCTTCTTACCCATATAATCCCATCCTGATTACCATTAACCCCAAACAAGGGGGCCCGCCCCAAATGCGGGCACAATAACTCATTATGATTATAATGCTCCCACGTCAATAATACAACCTAAAAATGCCAAAAACCCGCGTATTTGCGGGTTTTCTGACTACTTTTTTATTCATTTTCCGATTCTGTTACTACTAGATATCAAGTGTGATCTTCTTCCCTGCGGAAGCAAGCTGCCGATATCGTACTCCGGTCCTGTCGAACATCTGCTTACTGGCAATGGTTGACTCCGAATCCGCATATTTATCCTCACGGTATACAACCTCCGTGATCCCGCTCTGAATGATGGCTTTCGCACACTCATTACAGGGGAACAGCGTCACGTACACCTTCGCTCCCTTCATGGTTCCGGCGCCCCTGTAATTCAGGATGGCGTTCAGCTCTGCGTGGCAGACAAACATATACTTGGAATCCAGTGCGGATCCGTCCCTGCCCCAGGGCATATCATCGTCCTCGCAGCCCTGTGGCATGCCGTTGTAGCCCACCGACAGGATGCGATTATCCTCTCCCACGATGCAGGCTCCCACCTGCGTATTCGGGTCCTTGGAGCGCTCTGCCGAAAGCATGGCGATCCCCATAAAATACTGGTCCCAGCTGATATAATCCGTGCGTTTGCTATCGTTTCCCATTTCTTCTCTCCCTGCGGTTCTCCGTCATCTCATTCTCCTGCTCTATGCTATCATACTTGCAGGGGAAAGAAAAGGCTTTTGTCTGTTCATGTCCGATGTAATGTGGTACCATAAAAATGTAGCACCGCGGGAGACCGCGGAGACATTCCCTATGGGGTGGGAGGCAGCTGAACATGGAGAAAAAACAGGGTAAAAATACAGTTACCATCATTCTGGTGGGCGGGATCCTGGTCTTACTGATCCTGGTCCTTGGAACGATCTGGATGGGCCATGAGGCCGCAAAGGATACGGAGGAGGCCGTGCACAGCGTCAGTCTCCTCTATCTGGACGAGCTGGCAGGACGACGGGAGCAGGTTGTAGAGAATAACCTGCAGGACAACATCCAGGTGATCAATACGGCGGTGGGACAGCTTACGGAAACAGATCTTTCCGATATGGAGCATCTGCAGGATTTCCAGCGTAGAATGAAGGCTCTGTTCCACCTGGAGAGGTTTGCATTTGTGGACGAAGACGGCCTGATCTACACCTCCAAGGGAGTCCAGACGGACATCGACGCCTACAGCTTCAACCATATGACCCTTACAAGCCCGGAGATCTCCATAAAGGGTGTTGAGGATGCGGACAAGAAGGTCATCATTGCAGTTCCTGTGCAGGATATCTCTCTGAAGGGAAAGAAGCTGATCACCTGCTTCATGGAGATCAGCATGGAGGAAATGCTGAAGGGCGCCGCCATGACCTCCGAACACTCGGACACCACCTTCTGTAACATTTATACTAAGGACGGTATCGCTCTCAGCAACATGGTCCTTTCCGGCCAGGCAAATGTACCGAACCTCTTCCAGGCCCTGGAATCCGCAACCTTCGAAGACGGAACCTCCCTGGACCGGGTAAAGTCCGACTTCACCTCAGGGACCAACGGCGTTATCACATTTACCTATCATGATATCAGAGAGACCCTCTCCTATGTGCATGTAAAGGGCACGGACTGGATGCTGACCTATCTGATCCGGGAGAATCTCATCAGTGACCGGATCAGCGATGTATCCCGGTCCACCCTCATTCGGAGCATCATCCAGTCAGCCCTTACCGCTGCCGTGCTCATCATCACGCTGGTCCTCATCATCCGTCAGACCAGGAAGAATGCGGCCCTTGCGCTGGAGAAGGAGACTCTGGAGGCGGAGAACCGAATAAAGCAGGAGGAAATGGAACGCCGCCAGGCACTCCAGGAGGAACTGCAGGAGGCCCTTGCCGCCGCCGAACAGGCGAACAAGGCGAAGACCGCCTTCCTTTCAAATATGAGTCACGAGATCCGTACTCCGATGAATGCCATCATCGGACTGAACAGCATCGTGCTGCATGACGAGACCATTTCCGATCATACCCGTGATCACCTGCAGAAGATCGGTACCTCAGCCAACCATTTGCTTGGGATCATCAATGACATTCTGGATATGTCCCGCATCGAGTCCGGGCGCATGATCATCAAGAAGGAGGAATTCTCCTTCCCGAAGATGCTGGAGCAGGTAAACACCATGATCAGCGGTCAGAGCCGGGAGAAGGGCGTGCATTACGAATGCCGCATTAAGGGCAAGGTCGACGATTTCTATATCGGTGACGACGGAAAGCTCCGCCAGATGCTGATCAATATTCTCGGAAATGCCGTGAAGTTCACCCCGGAGGGCGGAGAGGTCACTCTTACCGTGGAGGATGTGAACCGGTATAACGGCCAGGATACCCTGCGTTTCACCATGAAAGATACCGGCATCGGCATGAGCAAGGACTATCTGCCCCATATCTTCGACGCCTTCAGCCAGGAGGACTCCTCCTCCACCAACCGCTATGGCAGCACCGGTCTCGGCATGCCCATCACCAAGAGTATCGTGGAGCTGATGAACGGTCATATCGAGGTGGAAAGCGAGAAGGGTGTTGGTTCCACATTTACGGTGACCGTTACCCTGCAGGAATCCGAAAAGAAGACCGCTGTTCCTGACAGCGAGATCGATCCCGCTTCCCTGCACGTACTTGCCATCGACGATGACCCCATCGCCTGCGAACATGCGAAGGTGGTACTGGGCCAGGTGGGCGTGCGCTGCGATACCGTACTGAACGGTGCAGAAGCTGTGGAAATGGTACGCGTCAGCCACGGCAGGCGCGAGGACTACGACCTGATCCTGGTGGACTGGAAGATGCCGGAAATGGACGGCGTGGAGACCACCCGTCAGATCCGGGAGATCGTGGGACACGACACTCCCATCATCATCCTCACCTCCTACAACTGGGACGAGGTTGTGGAAGCCGCACGGAACGCGGGCGTGGACACCTTTGTGGCCAAGCCCCTCTTCGCCGGCACGGTATTGGATGAATTCCGGGAAGCCTTCCGAAAGAAGAATGAAAAGCAGGCCAAGAAGGCGGATCTCACAGGCCGCCGCATCCTGCTTGCCGAAGATATGTCCGTTAATGCGGACATCATGGTCATGGTACTCAGTATGCGTGAGATAGAGGCCGATGTGGCCGAGAACGGTAAGATCGCCGTTGATAAGTTCTCCGAGCATCCGGAGGGCTACTATGACGCCATCTTAATGGATATGCGAATGCCCGAGATGGACGGACTTACCGCCACCCGCACGATCCGCGCCATGGACCGGGCGGACGCAAAGGAGATCCCCATCATTGCTCTCACAGCCAACGCCTTCGACGAGGACGTACAGCACAGCCTGCAGGCCGGCCTGAACGCCCATCTCTCCAAGCCCGTGGAGCCGGACTCCCTGTTCGCTACCCTCGAAACCCTGATCAAGGACTGACCCCGTGTGCAAACTCAGGGTCGACACCGAAGACTGGCGTAAGAGCGGTTCCGAAGATTGGCGTAAAATTGGGGACGGTTCTGAATTTGACATGAACTTCCTGTCAAATTCAGAACCGTCCCCGATTTTATGCCTCAGCTCCGTCCTTACGAATTGCCAAGGTCGAACTTATCGTGGATCGCATTCATGGCTCTCTCCGTATTCTTCTCATTGATCAGCACGGTAACGCGGATCTCAGAGGTGGAGATCATACGGATGTTGATATTCGCATCATACAGAGCCTCAAACATCTTCGCTGCAACACCTGCATTTGTCTGCATGCCGGCACCGACGATGGAAACCTTTGCAACCTCTTTATTTACATCGATGGACTGGAACTCCATGTTCTCGGAAATGATCCGTGCAGCCTCATCTGCATCTGCGGTTGCGCAGGTGAAGGAGATATCCTTCGTTCCCTCACGTCCTACGGACTGGAGGATCATATCGATATTGATATTGGCCTTAGCCACAGCATTGAACAGCTTAAATGCGATGCCCGGCTCGTCCTTAACGCCGATCACGGCAACTCTTGCAGCGTCGGTATCACAGGCTACGCCGCTTACGATCATCTTCTCCATCTTATGTCCCTCCTTAACTACGGTACCTTCATTT
>CADBRW010000172.1 GCA_902797155.1 uncultured Lachnospiraceae bacterium | reverse complement strand
CCGATATTTTCCTTCTTGATGTGATGATACTCCGGTCCCGGATGAAACAGTCCCAGGGGACGGTCTTCCGTGGTGCGGTTGTTGCGGAGTGTCAGATCCAGTTCGAAGATACCGTCTCTGCATCTGGCTATGGGAGTGATTGTATTGTGAGGTACCCCTGCAGTTTCTGCCAGGACATCAACGGAGGGATCACTGTAAGGGCGCCAACGCTGCAGAATGGGATCAGCCAGATCCACCAGGCGGCGGATCTCTCCGGAACGGATACGGATCACGGACAGTGGCCAGCGGATGATGCCTGCTTCCACATCCTCATAATCCGGGATCACGATCTCTGTTTCTATGGGTGCCTCTGCCATGGGAAAGGTGTAACATCCGCCCTGATAATGATCATGGGACAGGATGGATCCTCCTACGATGGGCAGGTCTGCATTGGACCCCAGCAGATAGTGGGGAAACTGACGGACAAAATCCAGCAGCTTACGGAAGGTATCCTTCTCAATCTTCATGGGCACATGTTCCTGATTCAGCAGGATACAGTGCTCATTGTAATATACATAAGGCGAATACTGAAGTCCCCATGCGGTTCCGTTCACGGTCAGGGGAATGATCCGGTGGTTGGCACGGCCCGGATGGTTTACCCTGCCGGCGTATCCTTCATTCTCCGCACAAAGAAGACATTTGGGATAACTGCTGCTTTTTGCCTTCCCGGCAGCGGCGATGGCCTTGGGATCCTTCTCCGGCTTGGAGAGATTAATGGAGATATCGATCTTTCCATAGGCACTGTCCACCTTCCAGCGAAGATCCTTCTTCACACGGTAGGTCCGGATATAATCCGATGCACGGCTGAGATCATAGTAATAATCCGTGGCTTCCTTCGGAGAGATCTTATATTTTTCCCAAAATGTCCGTGCAACTTCAGATGGACGCGGGAGAAGGAGATTCATGATCTCCGTATCGAAGAGATCCCGGTAGGTTACGGAATCCTGACAAAGACCCTTCTCCACCGCCAGATCCAGAAGCCCCTTTAAGATGGTTTCCAGTTCCATCTCCAAAGGTTCATCCTCTGCATGCCCTGTGTAATCATCCTCCAGGAACAGCTTCAGTAACCGGTTTCTGACATATACCCGGTCCTCCTGCTCCAGAAGATGTTTTTCTAACCCATATGCGATCAGTGAATCTATATAGTAATCCAGTCCTTTACTCATGCAGCCTCCATTTCGAAATACAGATTCTTTAAGTGTCAATACGTTCTCTTAAAGATCTTTACGTCATTTTCATAGTGTTCGATCAGTGCGGTAAGCTCACTGATCTCCTTCGGCTTCAGTTCTCCCGCAGCGATGGCATCCTCCGTCTCCTGCTTCAGCTTCTTCAGGTTCAGTACGGCATTGTCCTTGTAATTATTGGCAAGGTCCACCCGGATCTGCTCGATCACACTGTTCAGTGATTTTCTTTTTTTGCTCTGAAACATAAAACCTCCCTCCGATACGGGATTTCCACCCTCCGGGAACGGAATGACATCATCACACGTTATTGACAATCTGCCCGTTGCTGTGATAAAATCACGAAGTGCTGGCCGGCATGTCGGAATTGGCAGACGAGGCAGACTCAAAATCTGTTACGGGCAACCGTGTGTGGGTTCAAGTCCCACTGCCGGCACATTTTCAGGACGTCGTAAGACGTCCTTTTTTATTTCATCCGTCTGGCAACCACCACATACCGTTTGCCTTCATTTGCCCCGCTGTCCTCACAGGTGGAAAGCGTGATCAGCTCATCCCCATAGGATGCGGAAGCCGGAATGTCATAGGAACATCTGTCCTTCACTTCCTTCACAAAGGAATCGAATTCATCAGCGGAGTGTGCCTCAAAGAAGGCGTAGTATCTGAACCCTTCCTCTCCCACACTCAGTACCTGTCCGGGAAATGCGGCTATAACTTCATAGGTTGCATTCTTATAGATCGTATCAAACTGTATGGTCTTATGTGACTGATAGAATTCCTCGTCCTTATACTTCAGGATGTCGGAGAACATGCTCCCGTCCTTCATGTTGTGACCGTAAATGATGATATTCGTTGTGGGCTTCTCCGGATCGGATTCCGCCGCGATGAAGGGCGTTCCTGCCAGCGCATAGTCTCCGTCAAAGTTCTTTCTCAGGTATTTCTGCTCATTGTCCGGCGTATACATGACCGGAAGATCCACATTCGTTCCTTCAATGGTCAGCCATCCGACGAAATCCGGGTTCTTTTCATACAGATTCCGGAACTTCCGCTGGATCTTCTTATCTCCAACAGTCACGTACTCGGGTACGGCCGCCCCGGAAGAAGTACCTGGGTTCATCGTTCCGTCTCCGGCATCGGATCCCGTACCATCCTCCTCGATCATCTCCTTCAGGCTGTGCACCAGCTTCTTATTCTGCCGGGAATCCATAAAATACTTCAGCAGGAAGAAACCGGAGACCAGGAAGATGACCACAAAGACCACAAGAAGGATATTCAGGATCATATTCCTCTTTCTTCTCCTTCTGGCCTGTTCCATACCGGCACGGAAGTAAGCCGCACGGTCCACCTTCGGCTTTTCGGGTGTAACCTCTTCGGTCTTCTCTTCCTTCGCCTTTTCATCTTTTTCCTGTTCTTTCCTGATATCGGCAAGGATCTTATCTATTTCTTCATCTTTCAGCATGCTCAGTCCTCGTTTCGGATCATTTCCGACTCATTTCCTTTTCCTGTACATTTTCTCATAGCAAGAGCCCGGTCGTCCCGGGCTCTGACTTAAAAATACTTTTTGCTCCCCCAGAGATTTGCATTTCTCAGTGTTAGATACTCACTGTATGCCTGCTCCAGGATCTGCTTCTCATTCGGGAACTTTAATAGGTGGTATGCTTCATGATACTTGTAATACCCCGAATCACAGAAATACTCTTCCCGCTGCGGTTTACTGTGATAGCTGTCCGCCATCATCAGATACCAGTGAACCTCCTTGTTGATCAGATCATTCGCTGCGCTGAAGGAATAGCTGGTCCTCCCCACGTATTTCATGATCTGTGCGGCAACCCCGGATTCTTCCTTGACTTCGCGAAGCGCCGTCTGATTGTAATCCTCACCCGGTTCCACAGTCCCCTTCGGTAACACCCAGCCTTCATACTTGTTTCTGTAATTCTTATACAGTAACAGAATCTTCCCACGGAAGATGACCACACCACCACAGCTCGTTGCT
>CADBRW010000171.1 GCA_902797155.1 uncultured Lachnospiraceae bacterium | reverse complement strand
TTTATCTGGTGGCCTCCGTCCTCGGTCACAAGGATGTAAATACCACCAGGAAGCACTATGCGGCCATGGATGATCATAAGAAATGGGCTTCCAGGAATGAAGTTCAGCTCCGTGAAACCGACCGGATCTCCGCGAATGTTAAGGATGAGGATGACGAATCATAGTTGTTCGTTCCCTGATTCCCTTGTGGTTTTACTGGAATAACAGATAGCCTGTCAGTGTCAGATTCCGTATCTGTTTTGTCGCAGGATTGTATCGGAAGGAAATCTGTGTGATGGCATAGACCCCGTTTTCGCTCACGGGAATCACATAGATATCTTCCATCTCTTCAACCGAAAGTTCAGTTGCAGCCTCCGTAGTCTTATCTCCGGAGGCTTTTTCAGTTGTTTCTTCCGGAGCCAGCTGCTGGGCCACAGCATGCTCGTAGAGCTCGGTCATACGATCAACGCAGTTGGTGATATCGACTTTGATGATCTGCTCTACACCATATTGCAGCTCGATCCCTTTCAGCTCCGACCAGTCCATGGGTGCATCATAGACCGAGTACATAGTTGCTTCGAAAAGTCGGCTATATTCATCCACCTTAAGACCATCTGTCAGGATATCCATTCCACCGGACAGATACTGGCTGACACTCCATTCATCCACAACAGGCTCCTGGCTGGGAACGTCAACCTCTTCAGACTCCCACCAGGTATCGTCCATGTTCAGCACCTCTTCCATTTCCGCATCGGTATAATTCAGCTTCAGGTACTGATCTCCGTAGATGTTGTTATCCAGGATCCTTCGTATACTCTTCCCTGAATATTGAAGCTTTGCAACCTCCTGATACTCCTCAGGTGTCCATTGACGGTTCATGGAGATCATCTTCTGCATGGCTTCCCAGGTCTCATCAAACCGTTTCTCCTGAGAGTTGGCTTCAATATATTCAAAGCTGGTCCAGGGCACGATGGCTGCAAAAAGGTAGAGCCCGAAAACCGCATAAAGCATCCATTCATAATGCTCGGCATAATGAACCTTCTGTTTTCCGAAAATGATACAGAACAGATTGACGATAGGTTCCCAGGCAATATAGATCACCTGTAAAACCATGAAGGCAATTCCGCAAAGCCGAAGCACAGTATATCCGTTCTCGTGGATGCGGATACCGATTGCATATCCCTCCAGAAACAGTAAGGGCGCGTAGATATATTTCATATAACGGATGATCTTATGGTAGATGGGGCTTCTGTCGCGGCGGGTATAGGCATAGGCCATGGTCCAGATCAACCAGCCCAGCACAAAAAGTCCGGCACAGATCAGGAAGATCTGGTTTGACGGGAAGTCCCAGGTGATGATCACCTTCCCCATATAGATATATACGATGCCCGTGGCTGCAAGCAGGAAAGGCATCAGCGCATACAGCACAAGGCCCTTCGCAAAGCGGGTATGTTCCGGTTCGGACCTGTTGATGAGACAGCTGAGTCCATAGGGAACGTAGACCAGTGCGATCAACATGATCTCCACATAGCCCAGCCAGGTATATACATAGATCTTGGTGATCAGTGTGTCAAAGAGTAAAAGGATCAGGTAGACACCCAGATTCAGCAGCGCCAGGATCAGCAGCAGCCGGAAGAAGGACATTACCAGCCGAAGGACATATTGTTCAAAGGCCAGTCCGCTGTCCTTCAATAAGGCGATGTAAGAAAGTCCCACTAGGATCAGGATATAGAGTCCGGCGGAAACAACGATATAATACTTGGAAATGACGGATACTTCCGTCTGTGTGATAACATGCAGAATGACCCACAGAAAGGCTCCCAGCCCGGAAAAGATATATCCGGTTATGGCGGCTTCCTTGCTCTTCCGCCCCCGGAGAACACTTTCCGTGAAAAATGTACCGACGATAGACATGATCAGGAAGATGAAGACATACTCTTCGTTTCGTGAGATGGTGATATTGGAGATAAGAACGAATTCATAAAAAACGCACAAAAGAAAGGTCAGACAGAGTGTGACAAGATACTTCCTGAATACTCCGCCGAGCCGGTCCTGTTGTGCGTGAAACCATTTTTTTATCTTACCCATACCAACTCCACATCATGCCGGATCAAAGCTTTTCGGCAAAGGAAATGATCTGATCCGCAGTCTTTTCAATACCAAGAAGGGAACTGTTAATGCAGAGATCGTAGCTCTCCATTTTTCCCCATTTGGATGACGTATAATAATTGAAATAAGAAGCTCTGGCCTTATCTTCTTTCTGAATCTGATCCTTTGCCCGCTTCTCTGTCAGACCGTATCTGTCCATAACGGTCTGAACACGGCTTTCAATCGGTGCATAGATGAACAGATTAAGTACAGGCTTCATGTTCCGGAGAACATAGTTGGAGCAGCGGCCGATGAAAATGCCCGGCCCCTCATTTGCAATCCGTTCAATGGTATTATAGGTGGCCATGAACGCTTTCTGGTTCAGGGTCATGCCATAGTCCTGTTTGTTGTCAAAGGAATAGGCGAAGGCATAGGGGTCCATAACTACAGAATACAGGAAGCTGCTGGAACGCTTTTCGTCCAGCTCATCCAGAAGATTCTCCCAGAGACCGGACTCTTTGGCTACCTGTTTGATCAGTGATTTGTCATAGCAGGGAATACCCAGCTTCTTCGAAATGGCTTCGCCGATGAGTCGTCCGTTGCTGCCGAACTGCCGTCCGATGGTGATGAGTGTCTTCTCCATACCACACACCTCCTTAGAATGAATACTTCTTCTCGATCTCGGCGATATAATCCAGACTGCTGTTCACACTGGATTCCAAAGCCGATACCCTCTTCTGCCGCTCATATTCTCTTACGGTTTCTTCATAATCTCTGGCTGCCAGGGCAGGTGCCATGGACAGGTATGCCGGATCCTTTTCAAAATGTGTCTTTATGGACCGTTTACCGTCCTTGTATCCCAGGGTACGTTTGATGGTCTTGTCACCTTCGGAAAAATTCAGGGTCCCGGAAAATACATCTCCCAGATCATGGGTCGGGTCAATGACGATGAATTCCGCATCCGGAAATGCGTCCGAACTGAACTTCCGCCCTGCTGTAAGCCCGACAACAATGAAATTCCGGATCCCCGCATCGTACAGCGGACGGATCGGTTCATTGTCCACAACTCCTCCGTCACGATACTTACGGCCGTTAATGGTCACCGTATCGTATACCACCGGCATGGCAGTGGAAGCTGTAAGGACATTCTGGATCTCGCTGATGCTCTTTCCGTTCAGCTTCATATACTCTGCCCGGTACTGACTGCCCGGAAGTTCCTCTGCTACTCCGCAGTAGATGTCAATGGAACTCCCGGCGATTTTGGGATAATCAATATACTGATTCATCAGACGGTTCATTTCATCCCTGGAGAAATACAGCTTTCCCTGGGCCAGCATGGCGGGATCCAGGTCAAAGAGAACCCCCATGTTGATGTCATCCCAGGTCTTATAAGCCTTGTCATAATCATCCATGATGAAAAGGACTGCATTGATGGCACCGATGGAGGTGCCTGCCACTGCTGCTACCGCATCCAGCTTGCCCTCTTCTTTCAGTGCCCGGAGCACACCAATCTGATATGCACCCTTTCCTCCGCCACCGGAAAGAACCAGTCCCACATCTTCGGGACCATAGCTCTTCTTCGACTCTTCGCTGACGTCCATTAATTCGGAATAATCACTCTCCTCTGCTGACGGAAGCTTTGTGTCGTAAGCAGTTGTCGGAACCTCGGAATATCCATCTGACGGAACCTCGGTATAATTGTTTTCCGGAACCTCGGAGTAAGTATTCTCATTTGTATTTTCGCTGAAATCCCCCATATGTTCCCCCTTCACTCCTACGGGCGGGTCTGTCCGTCTCCGTAGATCACATACTTGGTCGATGTGAGCGCAAGAAGGCCCATGGGACCTCTTGCATGCAGCTTCTGTGTGGAGATTCCGATCTCCGCGCCGAAACCGAATTCAAAACCATCCGTAAAACGGGTGGATGCATTTACATAGACACAGGCGGAATCCACTTCACGAAGGAACCGCTGAGCGGACTGATAGTCCTTAGTCAGAATGGATTCGGAATGTCCGGTGCTGTAACGGTTGATGTGCGCGATGGCCTCGTCCAGGGAATTTACGATCTTGGCGGAAATGATCTTCGCCAGATATTCGGTTCCGTAATCCTCTTCGGTTGCGGGAACCACCAGATTGCTGATGGCCTGGGCAGCCTCATCTCCGCGGATCTCACAGTTTTCACTTGCAAGGTCAGCTGCAATGAGGGGTAAAGCCTGATCAGCGATGTCCTTGTGAATGACCAAAGATTCTGCGGCATTGCAGACTCCGAGACGCTGAAGCTTCGCATTTCGCACGATCTGGACAGCCTGATCCAGGTCAGCCGTGGCATCAATATAGATGTGGCAGTTTCCGGTTCCTGTCTCGATCACGGGAACCTTTGCATTTTCCACAACGGAACGGATGAGGCCTGCTCCTCCGCGGGGGATCAGAAGATCCACATAGTCTCTTTGCTGCATCAGTTCGGTCACCAGTGCGCGGTCCGTATTCTCAACCAGCTGCACGGCATCCACCGGAACCTGTGATTCTTCCAGAGCTGCACGGATCACCTTTACCAAAGCCATATTGGAATGGATGCAGTCGCTGCCGCCCCTGAGGATCGTTGCATTTCCTGTCTTAAATGTCAGGGCAAAGGAATCCACCGTAACATTCGGACGGGATTCGTAAATGATACCGATCACGCCCATGGGTACGCGCATCTGGCCAACTTCAAGTCCGTTGGGTCTGCGCTTCATGGACAGGATCTCTCCGATGGGATCATCAAGTGCCGCAACCTGACGTACACCCTCTGCTATGCCGGCAAGCCGCTCCTCTGTAAGAAGAAGCCGGTCCTTTAATGCGTCGGACATGCCGTTTGCTTCCGCATTTTCCATATCCACCCGGTTTCCCTTGATGATCTCCGAATGGTTTTCGATGATGGCATCTGCCACGGCAAGCAGTGCCCGGTTCTTCTCGATCGTACCGAGCCGACCCATGGCAGCGGATGCGGCCTTTGCTTTTTTACACAGTTCTAAAATCTCGCTCATAGAGACCTCCTTATCACACCTGTCTCTGTTACTATACTGTCCGGCCGGATATCCGTCGGCAGTATGGGAATGGTTTCATCTGTTATCTGAAAGTTATATGCTGCTGCGGCATTTGCCACAGGATACTGTGCAAGAAATCTGTCATAAAATCCACCGCCATATCCGAGACGGTTTCCAAGGCTGTCATAGACAAGGCCCGGAAGGATCATAAAGCAGCTGTCCAACTGCTCTATGCGTAGTGGATGCTCGGCCGGAGGCTCCGGAATATCGTAATAACCGGTGACCAGCTGTCTTTGCAGCAGCTGCTGAAATAAGATGGGGCGTTCCTCAGGCGGAGCTGCCTTAATTGCTGATATCTCCTCAGGGGAAAACTCCACCTGATAGAAGTTCATCTCATCTCCCTCTACCTTTGGAAGGAAGATCTGCTTATCTCTCATGACTGCAGTTAACATAATATTATTACAGTTAACTTCGTTCCGTATGGAGATATAACAGAGAACCGCATCCGCTCTTTCAAACTCCGGTAGACGTATCACATGCTCTGCGATCTCCCCGGAAAATGTGACAACTTCCTCCTCAGACAGCGACTCCCGTTTCATTCGGATCCGCTTTCGTATCTCTCGCTTCTCTTCTATAATGTCGGCTTCCATAACGGTCTATCGCTCCAGGTATTTTTTGTTCACTATAAACTCCGTCACATCAAAGCTGTCATCCTCATGGGCCAGGAACAGGGTTCCTACATCCTCTCCTGCCAGAAGCTCCGTAATGATATTCAGATCTGTGGAATCACAGATCGCCATATCCGCACCGGAATCCGTTGCGATCCGTCCGGCGGAAAGCTTGGTGAACATACCACCGGTTCCGTAACCGGATCCGGTTCCCTTCGCCATTTTCATCATCCGGTCATCGATCTGCTCGACAACGGAAAGCTTCTTTGCATCCGGATTCTTTCTCGGATCATCTGTGTACAGACCGTCGATATCCGTAAGCAGTACCAGGAGGTCTGCTCCGATCAGTGATGCAACGATGGCAGACAGCGTGTCATTGTCACCGAATTCGATCTCCTCTGTCGCAACCGTATCATTTTCATTGACTACCGGAATTACGTCAAGATCCAGCAACTGCTTCAGTGTATTCGTTGCGTTGATCCTGCGCTCCTGCGAGGTGATGACATCAAATGTGAGGAGTACCTGGGCTGCGCGATGGTTGTATTCCAGGAACAGCTTCTGGTACAGCATCATCAGCTCCAGCTGGCCAAGGGCCGCACAGGCCTGTGTCATGGACAGTACCTCCGGACGCTTCTTTAAGCCCAGGGCCTTACAGCCGACTACGATGGCACCGGAGGAAACCAGCACCACGTCCTTGCCCTGATTCTTCAGATCGCTAAGGATACGGATCAGCTTTTCGATCCGCAGAAAGTCAAGCTCGCCTGTCTCCTTATGTACCAGAGAACTGGATCCGATCTTGATGACAATACGCTTCTTCTCCTTCAAAAACTCACGGGGATTCATTTTGTTACCTACCTTGTGATTGTATTAAATATGCCGCTGCCTGCTCGGCTACATGGATCCCGTCCACAGCCGCAGACATGATGCCGCCGGCATAACCGGCCCCTTCTCCGCATGGAAACAGGCCCGGATGTCCCACCGCCTGCAGGTCTTTGTCCCGAAGGATGCGAACCGGCGATGAGGTACGGCTTTCAATTCCTGACAGTATCGCGTCTGCCATGGCAAAGCCGGGGATCTCCCGGTCAAAAACAGGCATCGCTTCTATTATAGCACGGGATAAGGCTTCGGGCAAACATTGCCTTAGTTCGGACAGATGAAATGCGCCTTTAATGCAGGGAGTTACGGACCCCAGCTCTTTACTGGGAATTCCCCGGGTAAAATCTGCATAGCGCTGAACGGGGACCTTGCCCTCTCCTGCACGATAAAATTCCTGCTCCAGCCTGCGCTGGTAAAGCACCGCATCGTAAGGATCCGATCCCGGAATGTCTTCCGGAAGGACATTTACTACGATGGCGCTGTTGGAATTGGGCCCGGAGCGCCCGCTGTAGCTCATACCGTTGACTACGGTTCCACCCTTTTCGGTGGACGCATTTACCACATATCCCCCGGGGCACATGCAGAAGGAAAAGACTGCGCGTCCCTCCGTGGTATGAGCTACCAGCTTGTAATCCGCTGCCGGAAGTTGGTCATGGAGGTCTCCGTAGCGTGCCCGGTCGATCATTTCCCTTGGATGCTCGATCCGTAGTCCCATGGCAAAGGGCTTCTTCTCCATGGAGATGCCCTGCTTCAGGAGCATGGAGAAGGTATCTCTGGCACTGTGGCCGATGGCAAGGATCACTGCACGGGTCTCCAGTCGGTACTCTCCGTCAGGAGTCTGAACTATAAGAGTATAGATGCCATTATTTTTCGTGATCTCTTTTACCAAGTGAGAGAAATGAATCTCTCCGCCGGCGGTAAGGAGATCTTCCCTGAGATTCTTTAAAATGTCATGCAGGACATCCGTTCCTATGTGAGGCTTTGCATCATAGGTGATCTCCTTCGGCGCGCCGAAACGATGGAAGGTATCCAGCACAAACTGATTGGCACCGTCCTTATCCTTGTTTCCTGTGTAGAGCTTTCCGTCGGAGAAGGTTCCTGCACCGCCCTCCCCGAAGGATACATTGCTTTCCGGACAGAGAGGCTTGCCGTTCCAGAAATCATTCACATCTCGGGTCCGGCCCTCTACGGCTTTTCCCCGCTCCAGCAGTATGGGGCGAAAGCCGGCGGAAGCCAGAAGATATCCGGCGAAATAACCGGCAGGACCGGTGCCGACGATCACGGGACGATCCGATTCGGCATCCACCTTCTTACCGTCATCATTTTTCGAAAAATGAAACGGAAACTGATAATTCCGTTCTTTAGTCAACATAACATTATTACGGTTAACTTTCTTTACGATCTGAGCTTCTTCCTGCTCTGAGAAGCCGCTAATTCCCGCAGAGATCACATAATGGATCTGATCCTGCTTCCTGGAATCCAGGGAACGCCGAAGGATCCTCACCGAGGGAAGGTGATTCCTGCGAAGGGCCTTCTCTGCTGCCCGTACCAGGTCCTTCTCCGTATACTGCAGGGGAAGCTTCATGCCATTGATCCGTATCATAAGGACAGCCCTGCCTTTCTGCCGCTGATCATGGCAAACATCAGATTGTAACCGCCACAGCGTCCTGTTACATCCAGAAGCTCTCCGGTAACTGCAAGGGATGCCCTGGCAGGAACGGATTCATTTCCGGTGACGGAGAAGTTCTCCGGGCTTATTACCGAGGTGGATACACCGCCTCTGCAGGCCTGCCCCAGTTCTCCTCTCTTCCCCTTGACGGTCAGCTGCAGCTCCTTGGCTGACTGAAACAGCCTTCGGATATCTGCTTCGGAAAAATGTTCAGTTGCTTCTTTTACAGCTGCTTCACCGAAACAGGATATCATGAGATAACTGCAGAGCTTCTCGTGAAGGAGTCCGTTCAGGACTGCGAAAAGACGTCGCTTCGGATCCTGTTTCAGAACGAAGGCAGTAAGCTCATCCATGCTCCGCTCCGGGAGCAGGTCGACGGAGACTGTATCTTTGATCCTGCAGCAGGTAGACAGATTAAATGTAACGATGCCGGAGATCCCATAGTCCGTAAACTGAAGCTCTCCGGATTCTTTCTCATCATTCATTCGGAGCTCGGCGTTGGCACGGACACCCGAAAGAAGGGAAAGGTCCTCCACTGTCTCCAGGGGACAGAGAGCCGGTGCAAATTTGGTATAGGGAAGACCGAGATCCTCGAATATCCGATACAGAGTATCTGCTGATGCTGCGCCAAGCTTCGGTGCAGCGGGACTGCCCATGGACAGCACCAGACGGTCGGTACGGATCTCATCTCCATCCTCCAGCTGCAGGGTATAGTCCTTATCCTGACGGATGTGAGTCACCCTTGCTTCACACCGGATGGATGCACCCGCAAGGCGGGCGGCGTCCGTAAGCGCCCATACCACGGAGGAGGCCTGCAGACTTGCCGGATAGAGATAGTCTCCCCGTGCCGTGAGCGGGATGCCGGTCTGCTCCAGATATTGCTTTAACTCTGCCACTGCTTCTTCTGTTACCACCGAGGCCGCAAAGGAATTATGATAATAGGCAGAATCAGAAAGAACGGCATTTGCAAGATTGCATCTGCCGTTTCCTGTCGCATAAAGCTTTCGTCCGCTCTTCTTATTCTGTTCGATCAGCAGTGTGCGTAGGCCCCGCCCGGCAAGGGCGGCAGCACAAACGAGGCCGGATGCTCCGGCCCCGATGCAAACTGCGTCATAGCTTGAATCACTTCTGCTACTCAAATGACACTCCATCCTTACTGTTATAAACAGAGATCCAGGTCTTTCCGGGATTCATCTTCAGTTCCTTACCGTCCTCGGTATACCACTTGGTGGCAGAACCGCTCTTCTTCCATGTTACCGGAATCACCTTACCGCCTGTGCAGTAATAGCCTTCTCCGCTTCCTTCCCAGTCCATATCCTGGCTGCCGGCAGCCTCATAGCCTGCCAGTGTCCAGTAGGAATTGATCTGGATCAGCACATTTGTAAAGGTCAGCTGTTCACCGGTGGTTCCGTCGATCTGCGGACCTTCGAACTGGAAGCGGTCATATGTCTTGTTCTCTTCGTTATACTCAAACCAGGGGCCGTTGTTGCGGAAGTTGATGGTGATCTTCTTGGCAGGGTTGCCCTGAATCTCGGTAAACTCGTTATTGAAGCTGTGGGCTCTTGTATAGTACTCACGATGCGTACGGCTGAAGCCCTTATTCTCCATACGGCTGAGAAGTGCCTCGCCTGTGGTATAGGCGTTGTGCGGCATCTTACGTGTGTCATCGCGGAATCCGCCCGGTTCCTTGATCAGGTCAATGAACTCCAGGTTCGGGAAATGTCCGCCGTACAGGTCGTTGTTATTTGCAAAATCGGAAGCTCCCCAGAATACATGAACCGTATCATACTCGGTTGCCTTCCGGTCGTAGTAATGGCGGTTGGAACGGATGGGCTCCAGGCGCTCGATATCCTCAAACTCTGTGATGATGCACATAAGACGGGTGATACCGCCCTCTACATACATTTCATAGATGATATCAGCCTTGGAGATTCCGTACTGCGGAACCGCAGCCCAGGTGTTCTCAATCTGAATGGAGATCGGACGCTTATTCTCATAGTACTCATCGATCCAGAGTCCGGTCAGAGGGTTCAGTACCAGACCGTCCTTGGAAAGAGAAATGGTGTCCGCACCCTTGATCATGGAAGTCTCCCCGATCGTAAGGGATGCTGCCGTTGCCTGTGTTGCCGCCTCAGTAGTTCCTGTGGATGCTTCATCCTTCTTTCCACAGCCCGTGAGGAGCATGGCGAGGGAAAGTGTGATCGCAGCGAATCGATAGGTCCGTCTCTTACTCATAATCTCTGGTATATCCTTTCTTCTCAAGTATTTGTTCCTGCATCTTCTCCATTTCGATGCGTTCATCGTCTTCTACGTGGTCATATCCGAAAAGATGTAACATGCTGTGTGCCGTGAGAAATGCAACCTCTCGTTTCAGGCTGTGTCCGTATTCCTCTGCCTGGGCTTTGGCCCGGTCAAGGGAAATGACGATATCTCCCAGCAGCAGTTCTCCGCTGTCCGGATCAAAATATCCAACATCCGCGGTGTCCAGAAAGGAGAAATCTGCGGGTGACGGATATTCCAGCATGGGAAATGACAGCACATCCGTGGGAGCATCGATCTCACGCTCTTCCCGGTTGATCTTATGGATGCTGTCGTCATCCGTAAGTGTCACCTCCACCATACAGGCATAGGGACACTGAACGAAGTCAGAGGCTTCGTCGATCACATCCTGAATGATGACGGACAGTACCTCTTTCTGATCAGCCGGAAGGTCATTTTCATATTCATCTGTGATATAAACAGACATAACAGCCCTCTTTCTCACGGATTACCCATATATTTTACTACATTTAGTAGGATTTGTGAAGTATTTCCACAAGATTTCGCTATTTTTTCTTTATGGTCTGCCGCAGATTCTGTTTCCTGTCGTAGGCCTCGTAGGCTTCGACGATCTTCTGGACCAGAGGATGTCTTACCACGTCCTTGGAGGTCAGCTCACAGATCTCGATTCCTTCGATCCCCTTGACCACACGAAGAGCCATATCAAGTCCGCTGGTCATTCCGGCAGCCAGGTCCTTCTGGCTTGCGTCACCGGTAATGATGGCCTTGGAACCGAAGCCGATTCGTGTGAGGAACATTTTCATCTGGGCCGGAGTTGTATTCTGTGCCTCATCCAGCACGATGAAGGCGTTGTCCAGTGTGCGTCCGCGCATATAGGCAAGCGGTGCCACTTCGATCAGGCCCTTTTCCATATTTTTGGTGAACTGCTCTGCCCCCATGATGTCATACAGTGCATCATACAGTGGGCGGAGGTAAGGATCAATCTTGCTCTGCAGGTCTCCGGGAAGGAAGCCCAGCCGCTCTCCCGCCTCTATGGCCGGACGGGTCAGGATGATCCTTTCCACTTCGTTCTTTTTAAATGCGGTGATGGCCTTTGCCATGGCCAGATAGGTCTTTCCGGTTCCGGCAGGACCGGTACCGAAAATGATCATATTCTTATCGATGGCCTCCACGTATTGCCGCTGCCCGTAGGTCTTCGGCTTTACCGGACGTCCGCTGATGCTGTGGCAGATCACATCATGATCCAGATCGCTCACCCGCTCTGCCCGTTCATCCATAACCAGAGAGATGGCATAATCCACGGACTGCTCTGTGATCTCTGACTTGGAGCCGGCCATGCGTGCCAGATCCTGAAGTACTCTGCAGGCCTGATCCACCCGCAGCTCTTCGCCTGACACAAGCAGGCGGTCTTCCCGAACCACATATCCGATGTCAAAGGCCCGTTCCAGCTTGCGCATATTCCGGTCAAACTGTCCGAATACCGTCTGCATGCTTCCGGGAGGAAGCGTGATTTCCTGTTCCGTATAACCCATAATGATCACCCCGAAATAATAATATAAGGCACCTCAGTTACGAGGTGCCTTTAAAATCATTGATTATTTGTTGAACTTACGCTTTCTAGCAGCCTCAGATTTCTTCTTACGCCGAACTGAAGGCTTCTCGTAATGTTCTCTCTTACGAATCTCCTGCTGGATGCCGGCCTTTGCACAGTTTCTCTTGAAACGGCGAAGT
>CADBRW010000170.1 GCA_902797155.1 uncultured Lachnospiraceae bacterium | reverse complement strand
GTCCGGCGACAGACGGACCGAGCGCATGCGAAGCATGCGGCGCCGGGCGAGCGACAGACGGACCGAGCGCATGCGAAGCATGCGGCGACGTGTCGATCAATTGTCGCATGGGAAGCGACCACACCCCTCCGAAAATGCGGTATATTCTCCTTGTAAACGGGAACGCCCGAAGAAAAGTAAAGGAGGACAGGCATATGAAGAAGGGACTTACGGAAATCGTTTTTATCCTGGACAGAAGCGGATCCATGGGAGGACTTGAGGCAGATACCATCGGCGGTTATAACTCGCTGCTTGCAAAGCAGAAGAAGGAAGAGGGCGAGGCTCTGATCTCCACGATCCTTTTTGATGACAAGACAGAGATCCTTCATGACCGGAAACCCCTGGCCGAGGTGGAACCCATCACAGACAAGGAGTATTTCGTGCGGGGCTGCACAGCGCTGCTGGATGCGGTAGGGGGTGCGATCCATCATATCGCAAATATCCATAAATATGCACGTCCGGAGGATGTGCCGGAGAAGACGCTCTTCATCATCACCACCGATGGCATGGAGAATGCCAGCCGGAACTATTCCTACAAGGAAGTAAAGCGCATGGTTGAGAGAGAGAAGGAGAAATATCACTGGGAATTCATCTTCCTGGGTGCGAATATCGATGCGGTTGAGGTGGCCGGACGATTCGGTGTGCCAAGCAACCGGGCGGTACGCTATGAGAGTGACAGGGCAGGGACGGCTCTGAATTACAAGGTGATGTCCGCCATGGTGTCCTGCGCAAGAAAAGCCTCTTCAGCAGAGAGCATGAGAGAGGCTTTTGAGGAAAATGATATGCTGGCGGAAATCCAGGCGGATTACGAGGCACGCCATAAATGATGATCAGGGATCATTTCAGTCGGAGAGCCCGGTAACGGTTCACCATGGCCCACAGCTCCTGTGGCCGGACCATGGCCAGATTTCCCGGGATCCGTTCTCCCGGAACCAGGTTGAAGCCCTGTTGAAGAAGCTTTTGGTAAAGCTCCTCCACACATTGTGTGAGAGGAGTTTTTCCGTTGAAATGATTCTCCTCCAGCACTCTTAGCAGAAGCCCCAGAAGATTGGTCTGTTCGTTGTCCACGATCTGCTCCACGAATCGGAGTTCGACGGATTCATGATTGAGCGAGATGCTGTCGGTTCCGGAACCACGCACCTTTACCCTGCGTGCATCCAGGATCTCCCGATTCTGCAGGGGCACCCGGACATCCCGGAAATCGCCGAGCTCTGTCGGCTGTTCGGGGGCATCCTCCTGCTCTGCAGCGGCGGTCTTGGCTGTATCCGTAATATCCAGAGGCCGGTATTCCTTCATCTGAAGTATGGTGTCGGCAACGTGAAAGAAGGCACCTGAGCTTCCTGCAACCAGGATCGTGGAAATGCCCTGCTTCCCGTACAGAGCACGCATCCGGCTGAGGAAGGGAACGATTGGCTCCTGATCCGGATGGATCACGGATTGCATAAGGGCATCCCGCACCATGAAATTCGTGGCGGTGGTGTCTTCATCGATCAGCAGAGTCCTGCTGCCGGACAGGATCGCTTCTACGGTATTTGCCGCCTGAGAGGTACTTCCGCTTGCGTCCTCCGTGGAGAAGGACGCGGTATTCTTTCCGTTCGGGAGATTTCGGATAAATGTACTGATGTCCAGTTGTTTCACGCTACGTCCGTCCTCGGAGCGTATCTTCGTGGCGGTGCGTTCCGTGATAACGTATTCCCGTCCGTCTCCCGGAATATGGTCATAGATCCCCCGCTCCAAAGCCTGGAGCAGAGTGGATTTGCCGTGGTATCCTCCGCCTACGATCAGGGTGATCCCATGACGGATCCCAAGGCCGGTGATGCTTCTGCCATTCGGAAGCGTCAGTGTTACACGGTCTTTCTCCGGACTTTCAAAGGGGATGGCAGAGGCCATGGGCGTATCGTCCACACCACTGCGTCGGGGAAGAATGGCGCCGTCAGCGACAAAGGCCACCAGGTCCTTATCTTCCAGCTGGTCCCGGATCGCCTTCTGGTCATCGGCCAGTGATATCCAGCGGGTGACCGTATCCTTCGGAATCGCCCGTGACAGCAGACTCCTCTGGGCTGCAGCCGGAACAAATTCCATAAGCATCTTCTTCAGTTCCATAGCCAGTGTCGTCCGACCGGCGGCCGGAAATCCGGCTGAGAAACGTACTGTAAGAAGACCGGAATCCGGATCAACGGTCAGAGCCGAGCGGGAGAGTACCTCCTGGCCACAGGAGCTGACGGAGAGTGTCCCGCTCTTTCCGGAACCGTTCACCTTTCGGCTGACCTTCCCCAGTTCCCTGCGAAAGCTGCGGAGCAGAAGGTCCTGCAGCATGATCCGCCGGTGTTCTGACGCATAGTATTCCTTTGGAAAACCATGGCTCTCCGCAGAAATCTGTATACTAAGAGAAGAGGGGGACGCGAAAGGGTCCCCCTGTACATGTTCGATTGAAAGTTGATAAAACGGGAAGCGGTATCTTCCCTTAAGGGATTTATAAGCCGGATAGGGCTTATGATCGCTCTGACGTAAGAGCTGTTCTAATTGCTTCATGAAAGTCCTCCAAAGAAGCCGGTTTGGAAACAGATCGTATTATTCGGAATCCTTCTTCATGATCTCTGCAACTGCAGTTTTAATGGATTCCAGCATTTCAGGAGTATACTCTCCGGTCTTCAGAATCTCCCAGGCCTTTCTTGCTGCTTCTGCGATATCAGGATCCACCATCTCTTCGTGATCCTTATAATGTCCATAGCCACGATATTTGTCCGTATAATGGGCTACTTCATTCCCCAGTTTGTAAACCCAGACCTTCATGTTCGGCTCACCTTCGTGTGTCAGATTGCGCTGACGAAGGGTGATCTCCCAGGTCCTGTCAATGTAGACCGTGTTTTCATTCGTGTTTCCCATATAGTATACCCTCCTCTTTTGTAAAAGCTTTACAAATGTAAGACTATTGTACCACATCGGACCGGATATGGAAAGAACGGAATCGAAGGAAAAAGAGGAAAAAAAGTGAGAAAAAAAGGAAAATGTGGCTCCCCGGTTTATCAGGCGGTTTTCTCGGTTGATTGCAGGGGGAATCCGTTGTAAAATAGGGGATATAGTGGATGATACGGAGGTGGATCGCTTTGAGCGGAAAGAGGATCACAAAAAGGATCATAGCACTTGTTTTGATGGCAGCAGTAATCGTTGCCATTTTCATTCCGCATGCCGTTCGTGCCGATGATAAGGATAAAAAAGTCGTTCGCGTCGGCTGGTATGATTCCTCCTATAACACCATTGACGAATCAGGCTTCCGTACCGGTTATGCCTATGAATATCAGTTGAAGCTTTCGGCTTACAATGGCTGGACCTATGAATATGTGAGCGGAAGCTGGTCAGAGCTTCTGCACATGCTGGAAACGGGAGAGATCGATCTGATGAGTGATATCTCCTACACGGATGCCAGGGCAGAAAAGATGCTTTTTCCGTCCCTTCCCATGGGAACCGAGGAGTACTACCTCTGTACCGCACCGGGAAACGATCGGATCGATTCCATGAACACCGCTTCGCTGAACGGAAAGAAGGTTGGAGTGAACCTTGACAGTTTTCAGGCGGATCTGTATGCGGAATGGGAGGAGAAAAACGATGTAAAGGCAGAGGTGATACTGCTCAGCTGTCCGGAGGATGAGTCTCTGAAAATGATGGAGAGCGGGGAGCTGGATGCCTATGTTACGGTTGATTCCTTTGAGGATCCCACGTGTGCGGTTCCCGTCTTCAAGATCGGTTCCTCCGATTTCTATTTTGCCGTTTCCAAGAACCGTCCGGATCTCCTGGAAGATCTGAACTATGCCATGAGCAGGATCCAGGACGAAAATCCCTTCTACAACATGCAGTTGTATGAGAAATACGTCCGGAGTGCCGGTGCCAATGCATTTCTTACCCAGAGTGAGTTGGCCTGGCTTCGTGGCCATGGAAAGATCCGGGTAGGATATCAGGATGATTATCTGGCCTTCTGTGCTTCGGATGAGGAAACCGGCGAGCTGACAGGCGCACTGAAGGATTATCTCGGTATGGCAGAAGAGTGTCTGCCGAATGTGCAGCTTCAGTTTGAAGCAATCGCGTATCCCACCGCCAAGGATGCCATGAATGCGCTTCAGAACGGGGAAGTGGACTGTGCCTTTCCTGCGAATCTCAGTGGATATGAAGCAGAAACCCAGAACTCCGTTATGACCCCGCCTATGACGGATACGGAAATATATGCCGTTGTCCGTACGTCCGATATGGGGATTTTGGATAAGGAAGATCCGGTAAAGGTGGCGGTAAATGAAGGAAATCCGAACTATGATGCCTTTCTCACCAAGCATTTTCCGAAATGGGAGAAGGTTTATTTCAAGGACACGGAGGAGTGTCTGAAGGCGGTTTCCGTCGGAAATGCGGACTGCCTGCTCATCAGTAACTACCGTTATAACAATATCTCAAGAAAATGTGATGAGTTTCACCTGACCTCCATTTCCATCGGAATCGAGATGGATTACTGCTTTGCGGTGGGAATGGGCCAGACGGAGCTGTATTCCATATTGTCGAAGATCATCAGTAAGATTCCGGATTCTTCTGTAAATGCGGCGTTGTCCCATTACGTTACGGAAGATGCCAGGATCACATTCACGGATTTTATCGTGGATCATCTTGCGATCGTCATGGCAGTGACCATAGTTGTGATCCTGGTGATCCTGCTGCTTCTCCTGATGAATATACATGCGGTGAAGAAGGCGAAAAGTCTGATCTCGGCAACGGAATCCGACGATCTCACCGGCCTTTACAATCGGAAGTTCTTCTTCCAGTATGCAGACAGAATGTACCGTGAACGTCCGGATCTGAAGCTGGACGCCTACGTACTGAATATAGAACAGTTTCATTCCGTAAATGCGCTCCATGGGCGCGAAATGGGAGATGAGGTCCTTAGGGCTTTGGGAGAAGAGATCCTTGGCTTTACCATGGAGGTGAACGGGATCGCGGGAAGATTCGAAGCAGACCGTTTCGATATGTACTGTCCGCACAGGGAAGATTACCAAAGTGTTTTCGACCGTCTGCAGGGGAGACTGGATGGATTTGCACCGAATGCGACCATCAGTCTGCGTATGGGAGTCATGCCCTGGCAGGCGAAGCTGGAACCGGTGCAGCAGTTTGATATGGCGCGCACGGCATGTAATATGGCCCGGGGAAGCTTCAAGGATCATCTGATCATCTATGATGACACAGTCAGTGAACGGGAGAGTTATGAACAGCGTCTGGTGAATGATCTCCGTCATGCATTGGAGGCGGATGAGTTCCGGATCTATTTCCAGCCGAAGTATGATATTCAGAAGGATCCGGCGGTCTTTGTAAGTGCCGAGGCACTTGTACGTTGGGAGCATCCGGTATTCGGAATGATCTCACCGGCGGACTTTATCCCTCTTTTTGAGAAGAACGGACAGATCAGTCTGCTGGATAAGTACGTTTGGGAAGGGGCTGCAAAGCAGATCTCGAAATGGAAGGAGAAGTTCGGGGTCACAGTCTCGGTTTCCGTGAATCTGTCGCGTGTGGATGTGTTTGATCCGAAGCTGTCGGAGACGCTGGAGGAGATCCTAAGGACCAATCATCTGAATCATGAAGCCTTTAAGCTGGAGGTTACGGAGTCTGCCTACACCGAGAATGCGGATCAGGTGATCCAGGTTGTGGACGGCCTCAGGAAAGAGGGATATATGGTGGAGATGGATGATTTCGGTACCGGTTATTCCTCGCTGAACATGCTTTCCTCCATGCCCATCGATGTTCTGAAACTGGATATGGAATTTGTACGGAATATCGATCACGAGGAGAGGGACCGGCAGATGGTTGCACTGATCCTGGACATTGCCAAAAATCTGAAGGTGCCGGTGATCGCTGAGGGTGTTGAAAGAGAGGCTCAGCTCAATCTTCTGAAGAGCATGGGTTGTGAGATGGTACAGGGTTATTATTTCTCGCGTCCGCTTCCGGCTGACGAATTTGAGAAGAAGATCCTTTCGGCTGCATTTAATAAATAAAGAGGAGACGGGATATGGAATGCTTTGATCTTTATGATGTAAACCGCAACAAGACCGGAAAGGTCCTTGAGAGGGGAAATAAGGTACCGGAGGGGTGCTACAGGCTTGTGGTACACGTATGTATCTTCGGAAGTGACGGAAGGATGCTGATCCAGAAACGTCTTGCGAACAAGAGCGGATGGTCCGGTATGTGGGACATCACTGCAGGAGGAAGTGCCCTGGCAGGAGACAGCAGCCAGAAGGCGGCTTCCAGGGAGCTTCTGGAAGAGGTGGGGATCGATTATTCCCTGGAGGGGATGCGCCCTGCCATGACCATCTATTTTGATGGTGGATTCAATGACATCTATACAGTCAATATGGATGTGGATATCGACAGCCTTGAGCTTCAGGCTACAGAGGTAGAGCAGGTACGCTGGGCAACAGAGGAGGAGATCCTGGAGATGCTGAAGCAGAAGGAGTTTGTCCTCTATAAATCTTCCTTTATCTCTCTGCTTTTCTTCCTGAGAAATCACAACGGAGCATTTACCCACAAGGATCCTACCAAATAGATCGTGGAATCTGTAAAGCTATCGATTTAAAGAACGGCACATTTCCAATAAAAAATGGAAAGTGCCGTTTTTTGTTGCTCTACCCTTTTTTTACCCGTTATTTAATGGGATTTTAATCTTTGCTCAAAGATGAATTCATTTTTCTCCTGTATTATTTGCCTTGTAAGAACGGTGACGGACAGATGTCCGGTAAACGAACGGAGGTAGATTATGAACGAGACAAGAGAGAATAAATGCACATTCTGGCAGGGAGTTGGAAAGGTGATAAAGAAAAGCATGGAGAATTACATTGTGGTTTCGCACGAAGGGATTACCAAGTTCAAGGTTTCCATCTTCACATTTGCAATCCTGTTCCTGTTACTTCACGGCGTGCTTCTGGTTGCCATGGTCGTATCACTCTTCTTTGGAGTAAAGTACAGCTTCGCAGGTAAAGATGATCTCTCCAGGGCTAACCGCGTAATGGAGACTGCAGGCGACCGTGCATCTGAGTGGTGGAGCGGACGTCGTTACAGCACATACAGCGACTCCGAAGTGAATGAACTCTGCAGAAAGTATGATGAGAAGAAGGACTGATCGGGGAGGCCATCTATGATTGGCATATATATGAGCGGAACGGGAAATACAAGACACTGTATAACGAAGCTTCTGGGACTTCTGGATCCCAAGGCTGAATTGATCCCGCTCTCGTCGGTAAATGAAAGAAGGATAGTTGAGAAGATTCAGCAAAATGATGTGATCGTTCTTGCGTATCCGACGCAGTTCTCAAATGTTCCTTTTATGGTTCGGGACTTTATCCACAGGAATCCGGATATATGGTCCGGGAAGAAAGTGTTCTGTATGACAACAATGGGCGCATTCTCCGGGGATGGGACCGGCTGCAGTGCGAGACCTCTGAGGAAGCACGGAGCCGAGATTATCGGCGGGATGCAGATTCGTATGCCGGATGCGGTATGCGACAGTAAGCTCCTGAAGAAGTCTTTGGAGGAGAATCGGAGGATTATCCGGGAGGCGGATCAGAAGATAGAAGGGATAGCAAAGGATATTCTGGAAAATGGGAAATATCCGAAGGAGGGTATTTCATTTCCGGCTCACGTAATCGGGCTCCTTGGCCAGAGACTCTGGTTCCATGGGAAGACCAACGGTTACTCCAGGAAGCTAAAGATCAGCGATGCCTGTGTGGGTTGCGGATTATGCAGCAAAAACTGCCCCATGAAGAATCTGATGATTCAGGACGGAAAGGCGGTTTCCAGAGACCGATGCACTATGTGCTATCAGTGCATCAGCACATGTCCGAAGCATGCGATAACTCTTCTGGGAAAGGAAGTGCAGGAGCAGTGCCGGTTTGAGAAATATGTATAATAGTGATATGAGAGATGTTCCGGGAGTTACCATGAGGGTGGTGACTCCCGGATACTTGCAAATTAGCTAAAATAGTATATAATATAATTAGCTAATAGGAGAGCGAGGTGACAACATGATTGGGAATACAGCAACTGCTACAGCTACAGAGATGCAGAACAACTTTGGCCGGTATCTTTCTATAGTGCAGAATGGTGGCGAGGTCATTATCACGAAAAACGGGAAAGAAGTGGGACGGTTCATACCCCGGGCAGCAGTTGTATCATATCTGACGGATTCACTTACAGGGATTCTTAAAGGAGATATGGATATGGACCAGGCAAGAGAAGAAAGGCTGAGGGAGAAGTATGAGATTACTGATTGATGGCAATATCCTTCTCGATGTCCTTCAGAAAAGAGAGCCACACTACGAAGATTCGGCCAAGGTCTGGAAGATGTGTGAAACGGATATGGTTGATGGGCATATTTCAGCTCTCACATTTGCAAATCTGGTTTATGTTATGCGGAAGGAACTGGACGCTGAGAAGGTAAATGAAGTTCTGGAAAAAATGTCGCTGATCTTTTCATTTGAGGATCTGACAGTATCAGATATGAATAAAGCAGCCGAGATGCGGTGGGCGGACTTTGAAGACGCTGTCCATGCGGCTACAGCTAAGCGTATCCATGCGGATTATATCATTACAAGGAATGTAAAAGATTTCAAAAACAGCGAAGTGATCGCATTTACGCCATCGGAGTTTTTGGCAAGACAATAGAATGGATT
>CADBRW010000169.1 GCA_902797155.1 uncultured Lachnospiraceae bacterium | reverse complement strand
CAGCAACAAGCCCGAGCTCTGTGCAAAGGAGCTCAATGAAATGTATGCGTCGGGGGAGACGGATGTGCTCCTGTCCTGTGGCGGCGGAGAGCTGATGTGTGAGGTGGTTCCTCATATCGACTGGGAGGGGATCCGGAATGCGAAGCCCAAATGGTACATGGGGTATTCTGACAACACGAACTTCACCTTCCTCTCGACGATCCTGGCGGATACGGCGGCAGTGTACGGTCCCTGCGCGCCGGCCTTCGGTGCGGAGCCGGCGGCTGAGGCGGTGGAGGACGCATTTGCTCTGCTGCGTGGTAAGACAAATGTGCATAATTACCCTCTCTGGGAGCGGGAGGGTCTGAAGGATGAGGAACATCCGCTTCTGCCGTACAACCTGACGGAGCCTTATCGCCAGAGGGTCTTTGTGCCTGGGACGGATAGGACCGACGGAGCGGCAGCGGCTGACGCGGGGAGCGGTGTCGCGTGCAGTCTGCAGGAGACGGACAGCGCCGCATTTGAAGGCCGTCTCATCGGCGGCTGTGTGGATATCCTGGTAACGTTGCTGGGAACGCGGTTCGACCGGACGGCGGATTTCCTGGAGCGCTATAAGGATGACGGATTTGTGTGGTTCCTGGAATGCTGTGACCTGAATCCCCTTTCGGTGCGCCGGGCCTTCTTCCAGATGAAGCAGGCGGACTGGTTCCGGTATGCGAAGGGCTTCCTGATTGGACGGCCCCTGCATTATGGGGAAGAGGAAATGGGTGTGGATATGTACAATGCGGTGACAGCCGTGATCGGTGATCTGGGTGTGCCCATCGTGATGGATACGGACATCGGACATTTGCCGCCTATGATGCCTCTGATCAGCGGGGCGTACGGGAAGGTGACTGCGAAAGAGAATACACTGACGGTGGAGCAGGAGCTGCGGTAGAAGAGGCAGAGGCTGGGGTCAGACCCCCTTCGTCGGGGAGTCTGACCCCAGCCTCTGCTCCATCCTGTCGTTTCATCTAGAACAGCACATCTTTGAAACAGATCCGCGGCTCGTCTTTCTCGAAGTTCCAGCTGTGATAGGAACCGCCGCGACAGAAGCGGGCGGAGGGACAGCTGCGACATTTCTCATTCCGCTCCGACAGCGGAGTGCGGTAGAATTCAAATCGGTTTTTCCATATGGAGGTGAAGCTGTCACGGAGCACATTTCCCTGGATGGAGGTTTCGTTCCGCGGGATGTCCAGGCAGGCGCCCACGTCCCCGTTCTCCATGATGGAGGCGGTGTAGATCCCGGCGTTGCAAAGGAAATACCAGTCCCGGACCTCGGCCTCGTACTCCGGCCCCAGATAATGGCAGCAGCCGTATTCCACGGGCAGCTTCTGTTCCCGCTTCTCACGGATGAAATCCAGCAGGGCCCTGTGGTCCTCCGGCGTCAGCAGCATGTGCGGGAAGTTGAGGGCGCGGCCGATGGGCTCGATGCCGGTGAGCCGCCACTCGTTGAAATCAATGTCATTGAAAATGTCGAACAGCGCCGGGAGTTCCCGGATGTTCTCGTGGTTCACCACGGTGGTGACCATGAGCGCTGCGTCGCTGCAGTATTCGATAAGGTTCTGCAACCCCGTCATGGCCTGTTCGTAGCCGCCGGGATAGTTGCGGTAGCGGTCATGGGTCTCGGGCAGCCCGTCGATGCTGATGGAGATGCCAGTCATTCCTGTGGCATGCAAATGTTCCGCAACCTCAGGGGTGATCAGCGTGGCATTGCTGGTCATACCCCAGCGAAAGCCCAGTTCATGTATATATTCCGTCAATGCAAAGAAATCCTGATAGAGCAGGGGCTCTCCGCCGGTGAGCGCGATTCGCACCCGGGTACCGAAGTTCTCCTTTACCTCGTTCAGGATTTCTTTATATTTCTCAAGGGGCAGACCGTCCGGACGGTTGGAGGCGCAGCTGCTTCCGCAGTGGAAACAGGCCTCATTACAACGAAGCGTCAGCTCGAAGAAGAGCTGGCGCAGCTCCGGTTCCCGGCACAGCTTCGCCTGGTGATCTGCCAGTATATTCAGATTTGTCTCTTTGATCTCCTGCTTCGTCATCTGCCACACCTACTGGAAGTCTTCCGGAGGTCCGTAGACCTCAGTCAGCTCGTTGTCATCCGGTTTGATCT
>CADBRW010000168.1 GCA_902797155.1 uncultured Lachnospiraceae bacterium | reverse complement strand
CTCTGATCCTCAAAGGCTTCCGCAAAGAACTGGTATTCCTCATAGGTATCATCCTTCCTGTTCCGGTACTCCGCCGTTGAGTTCAGGATCAGAGAGGCCTCATATTCCGCAAGATGCGGATTCTCTTTAAAGGTGGCCTCTGCCGCTTCCACCAGAAGCTCCTTATCTGCCATTACAAGCATCACTTCCGGTCCGTTTACAGCTTTATATCTGTCCTCCAGCACATGTCCCATGCCGCCCATGGCAGATGCGCAGTCGAAGATCAGAAGCGCTGCGATGAGGGTCAGGATGAAGAAGGTGATCATATCCCCCTTCTGCTTCTTCATATTGTTTTTAGCGATGAAAAATAATTTGTACATCTGTACTCTCCTTACCATCCACGGTCTGCAAGGAACTCTTTCAGCTTCCTATGTCGAAGCACCGCCTCTTCCTTCTGCGGGTTTGCCTCATCCTTATAGTCCCCGATGTACGGCCCCAGATCCACCTCATCGGTGATGACACCGTCTGCCAGATAAATGACACGATTGGCACGCTCTGCAGCCTTCACCGTATGGGTTACCATGACGATGCTCTGTCCTTCATTGTTCAACTCCGAAAGGATGTCCAGAACGTTGATGGTGTTCTGGGAGTTCAGTGCACCGGTGGGCTCATCTGCGAAGAGGACCTCCGGACTGTTGATGACGCCCCGGACCACCGCCACTCTCTGCTGCTGACCGCCGGAGAGCTGCGTCGGGAACTTCTTCCAGTCCTGCTCACCGATTTCCACCCGCTGCAGCAGTTTCTTCGCCTTCTCTGCCAGAGCCTTCCGGTCCTTCGTCCGAAGCAGACCGCTGACCATAACATTGTCCAGCGCGCTCATGCTGTCGTTCAGATAATTCTGCTGGAACACGAATCCGCAGTGGTTTCTGCGGAAGAGCGCCAGCTGATCATTGCTGAATTTTGAGATCTCGATCCCTGCAGACACTCCCGCCGTTCCATTCTTCGCACTCTGATCGACCGCCCCTTTTCTGTCTGCATTATCGACAGACTTTCCGGTTGCTTCGTCTGCCGTATAATATGTGATGGTCCCGAGGCTCGGCCGGTCCATCCCGGACAGGGCATACAGCAGTGTACTCTTGCCAGAACCCGAGTTCCCCATGATCACCGTGAAATCCCCCTGGTAGACGGACAGGTTCAGATTCTTCAGCACGTGCTGCTGCACCGATTCATTTGAAAATGTCTTGGACAGATCCTTTGCCGTAAGGATCACCTTCTTGCCGGACTCGCTCATTCTATGCTCCTTTCACGCTTTCTTCTGATTCGGTATATCTCCGTACAAAAGAAAGACTCCCTGCTTCGTTTGCTGATCTTACTATACTGCAAACGTTACAGGAAGTCTTAATCTCAATCTTGTCAGTTTCTTAACTGATTCTTAACAACAGATAGCTATTCTATTTGCTGAAACGGAACCTTCTCCTTCTTCCCGGTCACGGATTCGTGCAGTAGCCTTTTGCATTAAAATGATACGTCTTTCCGTCGATCACATAGGACTTGGATTTCGCATACCATCCGCCCTTCACGCCGTACCACCAGCCGTTTTTATCCTTCTTCCAGCCGTACTGAACGGGATCCACCTGGGCACAGTCCTTCCGTACCCACCAGCCCTTAACGAATTCATTTGCAGCTGCGTATCCGCTCTTCTTAAAGTAGTACCATTTTCCGTCGATCTTCTTCCAGGTGTTGGAAAGCCAGGACTTTCCGCCCAGGCTGTACCACCAGCCGGTTTTATCCTTCTTCCAGCCGGTGACGGCCTTCTTTCCGTCCCAGGCTCCGCTCTTTGTGAGATACCAGCCCTTACGGTAAGCATTCTTCTCCATGATGCCATCCTGATCGAAGTAGTACCATTTTCCGTCGATCTTCTGCCACTTCGACTTCGGATACCAGCCGGATGTATCCACATAGCGGTACCCCTTAGAGATCTTCTTCCACGCCGCCTTATTCGGATGTGCCTTCGACCGGAATCCGTCCTTTCCGTACCAGATTCCGTTTACCCATTCCTCAGAGTAAGCCTTCTCACCGTAGGTATCATAGGTCTCCACCGGAATACCGGTGAATACCAGCTGGCGTTTCTCCGCATTTGTGACTCCAAGGAAATATGCCGTATCCCGGTATCCGGCCCCCATGAGCCGGTAGATCGGCCGATAGCTGACCACCTTGGACTGTTTCTTGCTGCTCTGTCCGTCCGGGCTTACCAGATATGTATCCGAGACAACTGCCTCAGTGGCATCAAACTCCGGCAATCCTGTGAGCAGGAATCCCTTTTTGGTAAATACTGCTGTACAGGACAGATGGGTCTTTTTTGCCGCATCAGGGAAAATGGACTTCTCATCAAACCGGCTCAGGGTTGATTCCTTACCGTTAATGGTGATCGATGAAAAACTCACGTTGTTCGGATGATCGAGATCCTTACATTCACAGAGATAGAGCTTCCCGGCTTCATCATAACCCAGAGCTATGTCGTAGTTTGCAACGGATTCCCCTTCCAGCTCCGAAACAGTCATTTTCACAGGATCCACCTGACGCACCTGAAGATGCATGTCATTACCGAGCCCGCCACCGGAACCATTTCCGTCCTCGCCTCCGATGAGATAGATCCCATAGCCGTTATTGACCATCCTGACGCCTTCCTCATAAGCCTCCAGGTTGTATACATGCCATGTGATCTTCTTTGTATCCGGATCCAGAAATCCGAGAGTGGATTCCTTCTTCTCCTGGTTGGTGGCTATAAAGAGAACCTTCCCATTCCAGGTAGTGACGGCTCCGGTAGGTACATACGTATCTGCCGTACATACCCGCTCCCATGTCTTCTTACTGATATCATATCTGTACGCCGAGGTTCCCTTATCCGGGACTCCGTGCAGCGTGTAAAGACAGCCGTTTAAACCTGCCATTCCTCCGAACTCCCCACAGTAGAAGTCCGAATACTCACGGGCAGCCTCATCTGTGATCTCATATTCTCCGCTGTCTAAGACTGTTGCTCCCGGAAGCGGCAGTCTGGGATACAGATTCGTCGCGGTTCCCATGCGAAGCAGACGACGACCTGTTCCTTTCCCGGAAGTGACCTCCACCAGCTTCTCGCCGGCCACGAAGCCCTCCGGCAGCGCCGCACGGATCCGTGTATCAGACCACTCCTTTACCGTGCAGGCCTTTCCTCCGACAGTGAGGGTTCCCTTAGCTGTTCCGAAGAAGAAGCCCTCAAGTGTAAATTCATTTCCCTTCACCTTCGCAGAGGTGGGAACAGGAACCGTATCACCGGCCAGAGCCTTATCCAAACGGAAGATACCGCCGGAGATACATTTATCCTTCATGACATCCATGGGCTGAACACTTCCCGTCACTCTGGCCACCAGCTTCTCCGGCGAATCCTTCGGATACTGCACTGCCAGTGTTGCTATGGCACCTGTCACAAGCGGCGTCGCCATGGAGGTTCCGCTGAGAGGTCCGTAGTTCGCAGCCTGGTTGCAGAGACGGATCATGGACAGATCCACATAGGAACTCTGTTTCTTAGTTTCATAGTTCTCTATCGTGAGGGAAACCCTCAGGGATACATTCTGCTTCTGATCGTCCAGCATGGAATCCCCATATGCGAATCCCACATCATTCATTCCCTTTTTCAAAGGCTGGTCGCTATGGAATACACTTCTGTTACTCTCATTCTGATCGATCTCCTCAACTCTGATATCGATATGCCCGTCATAAGGAACGTAGACACGGAACAGTCCTCCCCTGCAGTCTCTGAGATCCGGGAATTCCTTCGTCTGGAACACGATCTTGTCCGCTTCAGCATCCTTGCAGGTAAGCCGGAGCACACGCTTTTCCTCCCCGCCGATTTCGACGGTTTCGATGGATTTCGTCACATTTTCATCCCTGATCTGAAGCGGATCCGCCGAAACATCCGTCTTGTCACTGAAATCCACATCGTAGCGGAAGCCATCCATCTCCAGTACAGGGCTGCTGGCCGTAGCCGGACCGGTACCCATGGGGAGTGTGGACCAGATGTCCTCGCCCTGGGCAAAGACATTCACATCCCTGCTTCCGTAATTACTGAAGGAAGAGATCTCTCCGTTTACATTGGAACAGCCCACCACCAGATTTCCGGGAATGGTCCCTCTTTTGCTGCTGGTAGCATCCGCGAGGTTCATATCTTCGCCGGAATTGCCTGCGGCAAATGCATTTACGATCCCGGCATCATGCGCTTCCCGAAGACCCAGCATCTCCGAAAATGAAGTGTTTGTCGCACCGTAGGAATTGTTGGTGACCACAATATTCACACCGGCCTTCTTCGCAGCAATGATATACCGATAACCACGAATGATGGCATCCGTCTGGAACCGTCCCACATCATTGGCTACCTTGACTGCCATGATCTTTGCACCGGATACGATGCCGCTGGTCCCGAAATCATTCCAGTCTGCTGCAACGATACCCGCGCAGTGGGTTCCATGCCCATAATCATCCATGGGATCCGAGCTTTCATACTCATTCCCGTTCTCCAGGAAATGTACCCCGTTATAACCATGTTTTCCGCCGCCCATGGTCTTCAGCGCCGGGTACTTCTCACCATCGGACCAGATGGAATTCTTCAGGTCCTCATGGTTGTAATCCACGCCTGTATCCACCACCGCTACCACCAGTCCGGAGGTATCTACCTTCGGTGAGGGCTTCTGATCCGTAAATGTATTCCACCCCTCGGAATGCACGCCGTAGGTCGTGGTATGCTCCCACTGCAGACCCGTGTAATCATCGGATGCGGCATCATAGCTGTAGTTCGGCTCGGCGTAGAGCACATCCTCCCTCTTCTTAAGTTCCTCCACCAGCTCATCGGTGGTAAGGGTCTCTGACTGAACCAGGGTGATCATTCCGACCGTATCGCGCTCCGTATCAGCCTCGGCTTCACTCCCTGTCTCCTCCTCGGAAACAGCTTCCGGATCCTCCACCAGCAGCAGTGGATCCGCCTCATCCACGCGGCCGTCCGCCTCCAGCGTCTTCTCCGCCTCCCGTGCAACTGCAGCCTCGGACGTAGCAGCAGAGTCCGTCTTGTAGCAGACCAAAGCTTCCCCCTTTACGACGAAGGTCTCGGAAGCCTCAACATCCGCCGGCACAAAGGAGCCAAAGCCCGACAGGAACAACCCCGCCGACAGAAGCATCGCCAGTCTCCTCTTCCCTGACTTCAGCCCTGATCTCTTCTCAGTTTGAATTCTCTTTCCGTATCCCATATTTTATCCCTCAAAAGTATAAGTCATTTAACAGTGACGAGTCTCTTTCATTGTACCACAAACCACTCATGGAACGCACAGGTTTTCTTCCCTATATCAATCAAATACCAGTCATATATCAAGGGCTTGACATCGCCGTACGGCGAAATATATAATGTAATCATTGAAATATGTTCGTACGGCAAAATATTCCCATTCCAACCGGATATTTAGCCGTACGGCAAAATGCGAGGTGACTTCATGAAAATCAATTCTACTGTCAATTTCGGTTCAGCAATAAAGCAGCGAAGAAAGAAACTGGGGTATACTCAGAAATACATTTCCGAGGTCAGTGGAATGAGCACAAGCTTCATTTCCGACCTG
>CADBRW010000167.1 GCA_902797155.1 uncultured Lachnospiraceae bacterium | reverse complement strand
AATATCCTCTTCATGATCGATACCTCCGGAAGCATGTCAGACAACATGATCACGGCGGCCTACTCGGAGGTGAAGGGCGCCATCGATCAGTTCAACGGAAGACTGGCGGGATGGTTGGGATTCTTCGACGCGGCCATCGTGGAACCACAGCCCTTCGAGAATGAAGAAGAATTCCGAATCATCCGGCCGAAGGGCGGCGGAGGCACCGATTTCCAGATCATTTTTGAGTATGTGCATCAGCATATGGAGGACGATCCGCCGGTGAGCATCATCATTCTGACGGACGGATACGCCCCATTTCCGAAGGAGCATCTGGCAATGGGGATACCAGTGCTGTGGCTACTGAATAATGAGGAGGTTGAACCGCCATGGGGGAAGGTGGCGAGGATAAAGGTGTGAGAGGGCACCGTCCCCGATTTTTCGCCTGCGTCCCCATTTTTGTCGGATGGGTGATTTTTTCCGCATAGCAGCCTCTATAATATGAATTGGAAACAGGAAAGTATGATAATGACTATGAGGTGAAATACTATGAGAGAATTGGACAAGGTAATCGGTTATGAGAAGATCAAGAAGGAAATGTACCGGATCATTGACATCCTGCAGGATCCGGAGAAGTACAGGGCGCTTGGGGTTACGATCCCGAAGGGGGTGCTGCTGAACGGGGAGCCGGGTATCGGGAAGACACTGCTGGCGAAGTGCTTTGTGAAGGAGAGTGGCCGGAAGGCCTTTGTGATCCGGAAGGACCGCCCGGACGGCGTATTCGTGGATTACATCCGCGAGACATTTGAAAAGGCAGCAGAGGAAGCACCGTCCATCATCATGCTGGATGATATGGATAAGTTTGCAAATGAAGACAGCTATCACTGCGATGCGGAGGAGTATGTGACGGTGCAGGCGTGCATCGATGACGTGAAGGAGAAGGATGTCTTTGTGATCGCGACAACCAATAACATACGCGATCTGCCGAATTCCCTGATTCGGCACGGACGGTTCGACAAGACCTTCCGGATGCGGTTTCCGGTAAATGAGGATGCGCAGCAGATCATTTCCTTCTATCTTCGGAATAAGAAGGTGGCGGAGGATATCGATGTGGAGGAGATCGCCCGCTTCAGTGTGGGGCATTCCTGTGCAGATCTGGAGACGGTTGTGAACATCGCCGGCATGTATGCAGGGTACGAGAATAAGAAGGCCATCGGGCAGGAGGACCTTATCAATGCGTGCCTGAGGGAGTTCTACAGTGTGTCTGACAACGAGGAGCGTTCGGCTGCAAGCTATCGGAGATCGGCTGTCCACGAGGCAGGGCATGCTGTGGTGGCGGAATATTTTCATCCGGGATCCGTAAACTTTGCGTCTGTTGTCGCCGGCGGCTCCGGATTGGTTTCCAGACACAAGAGCGAGGGCGGTTCCGAGGAATTTCAAAATGCGGAAGCGGAGGTCATGATCTCACTTGCCGGGAAGGCGGCGACGGAGCTGATCCTGGGTGAGACGGACATGGGAACCAATGCGGATCTCCACTCGGCCTTCAAACAGGTGGCGCACATGCTGGATAATGTTTCCGCCTATGATTTCTACTCCTGGTGTCATGGAGATGAGACGTCTACTCGGGTATTTGACCACCTGGATGAGGTAAAGGGTGCGGAAATGACACGCTACTACATGAAGACGAAGCGGATCCTGAGCCAGAACAGGGCGTTCCTGGAGGAGATGGCAGAGCAGCTTCAGGAGAAGAAGACCCTGTCCTATAAGGACATCGCCAAGATCCGGGAGAAGCACCTCCCGGAGGCGAAGCAGGCGGTGTGAAGATAATGTGAAAATATTACGATCGGCTTGACTTTCCGGGGCGTGCCCCATATACTCGTAAATGCTGACGCAAAATGATTTGTTTATTCGCCCGTAATTCGTGGCAGAAAGGAGGACACCATGCTGGGTACTATGGTCTTAGAAAACGGAAAAATGAATAGCACTTATGCAAAGGGTGGCCTCGTATAATTCCATCTTCTTTTGAAGACCGGTCAGAATCTAAAGCACCCCTTTGTGGGTGCTTTTTGTGTGCACAAAATGAGCCATGCAAATTGTGAAACGACCGGAGAGGTCAGCATGGCTCAGGAATTAAGAAAGAAGAGGAACAAATCTATATGATTACTATTTACGGAAAGTACACGAATGCCATCGTGTACACAGTTGAAAATGAAACGTACGCGCTGGAGGATTACGCGCGCAAGCAGCTGCAGTGGATATGTGATCATCCCAGCGCAGAGGGCAGTATCATCCGGGTTATGCCGGATGTGCATCCGGGAAAGGTGGGGACCATCGGTCTCACCATGACCGTCGGTGATTCCATCCTGCCGAGTCTGGTGGGTGTGGACATCGGATGTGGGATGACCCTGGCAAAGCTGAACACAAAGAAATACCCGTTCCAGCAGATCGATGCCGTGATCCGGAAGGAGGTTCCGGTGGGCCCGAGGATTCGGGAGAAGGAGCATAAATATGCCGACCGGGTCGACCTCTCCGAGCTGAGATGCTATAAGTCCATCAATGCGAGGAAGGCAGTGCGGAGCATCGGTACCCTGGGTGGCGGAAATCATTTCATCGAGCTTGACCGGGATGACGAGGGAGATCTGTATCTCATCGTTCATTCGGGAAGCCGGCATCTGGGGATGGAGGTGGCAGATTATTACCTCAGGACCGGACAGAAGGAAATGCAAATGCGCAAGGCGGGTTATGCATCTTACGAAATGACCTGCCTTTCAGGTGAGCTGATGGAGGATTATCTTCATGACATCCGGATCATCCAGGACTTTGCCCGATTGAACCGGGAAGCCATCATCGCGTCCATTGTGGATGGGATGAAGTGGAAGGTGGAGGAGTCGTTTACCTGCATTCACAATTATGTGGATTTTTCCATGGACAGTCCCGTGCTCCGCAAGGGCGCCATCAGCGCCAGGGAGGGCGAGAGGGTGATCATTCCCATCAACATGAGAGATGGTGTCATCCTGGGGACCGGCCTTGGAAATGTGAACTGGAACTGCTCTGCACCCCACGGTGCAGGGCGGATCTACAAGCGGTCCGAGGTGGCCGAGCATCATACGGTATCAGAATTCAAGAAGGAAATGCAGGGCATTTTCTCAAGCTGTATCAATAAGGATACACTGGATGAGAGCCCATTTGCATACCGGAGGATCGAAGATATCGCGGGGGTGCTGGGCGAGACGGTGAAGATCGACCGGGTGCTGAAGCCGATTTATAACTACAAAGCCGGCGGAGAGAGGAGGGACTAGCATGTTGCTTCAGATCAGCTCCGGCCAGGGGCCGGTGGAATGTGAGTATGCGGTTGGCCTGCTCTTCCGGGCATTACAGAAGGAATATCCGGACATCGAGCTGCTGTATCAGCATCCGGGTCATGAGAAGAATTGTTTCAGGTCCGTCCTTTTTAGTACGGGTCAGGATCTGTCGGGGCTGGACGGTTCTGTGCAGTGGATCTGCCAGAGTCCGTTCCGTCCGAATCATAAGAGAAAGAACTGGTTTGTGGATGTGAGTGTGATCCCCGAGGCTGAGACCGAGCATATCGAAGTTCGGGAGGAAGACATCCGCATGGAACGGTTTCATTCCGGTGGAAAAGGCGGGCAGAATGTGAATAAGGTCGAGACCGGCGTCCGGCTGATCCACGCGCCGACGGGAATCACCGTAACGTCAACCGCCCAGCGGACCCAGGCCATGAACCGCGCAGACGCACTTCGGAAGCTGAAGGCGATCCTGGCGCGTGTGGAGAGTGAGTCGAAGGCAGGCCAGAAGAACGCAGCCTGGCGAGAACACACCCGCCTGCAGAGAGGAAACCCGGTGCGGGTGTACCGGGGGAGAGAGTTCAGGCGATAGTGCTAAAATTGGAATGGAGGCGAAGGCGGAATGGGGTCAGACTCCCGAAGGGGTCTGACTCCCATTCTGCCCATTTAACACAAATTTTCACCTTGGACAAATTTGTACGGGCCATTGGTTTAGAATCATACTTGAGAACAGAGCAAAGGAGGATGTGAAGATGTATACGAAGCAATCTAAGAAAATGATAGCGCTTGATATTCTGGATATACTCCGGCGATATACGGATGAGAATCACAGCCTCAGCCAGAAGGAGATCGAGGAGCTTCTGAGAAACGAGTATGACATGGTTGTGGACCGTAAATCGATCAAGAGAAATATCATGGATCTCATTGATATGGGAATGGATATCCAGTGGAGTGAGAAGACACGGCTGGTGTACTGCCGGGATACCGGGGAGATGGAGGAGCAGGCGGTGTGCAGCGGCTTCTATCTGCAGAGAGAGATCATGGACTGCGAGTTGCATTTTCTGATCGACAGCGTGCTGGACGCGGAGTGCATCCCGGACAATCAGAAGGATGAGCTGATCAGAAAGCTGGAGGGGCTGTCCAGTAAGTATTTCAGGAAGAGAAGCGGGTCCGTGAAGAGGGAAATGAGCAGCCGCTTCACCGGCAGCCAGCTGTTCTACACGCTGGATGTAATAAATGAGTCGATCGCCAGGAACAGGAAGGTCAGCTTCCGCTATCCCTTCTACCGCGTAGGCGGGGAGGGGCTGGAGGAGGAGTTCGCGGAGCATACCGTGACACCGTACGAAACGGAGATCCGCGACGGAAGATATTTTCTGTTCTGCAGAGGAGAAGGAGAGGAGGAGCTTATGTATCGAATCGATCTGATATCAAATATGAGAATGGCTGAGACCTCCGGAAATCGTTATGGAAAGAAGACCCGGAGGGAGAACGGTGCCCGGGAAATGTCCGTAAAGTTCCTGTCCTCGGAGGACAGGGTGTCGGAATTCGTTGAATGCTTCGGCAGCCGGGACCTGAGGGTGAACCGGATGCGGAACGGCAATATCCTGGTTTCCGCCAGGACCGACGCGCGGCGGGCCGTGGAATTTGCGATGAACCACACCATGGACACCACTATCCTGGAGCCCGAGAGCCTGCGCAACCACGTGTTCCGCATGCTGCAGAGCGGGTTGGAGGGATATTCCGAAAGCTCCGGCGGGCTGGTGAGCTGAGACGACGCGGGGTGCAAAAATGGGGACGGAGGTATATGTGGGATGACGGAAATGGAGAGTACATTCAGGAAAATACCGCCTCACGACAACGATGCAGAGCGGGCGGTCATCGCTTCTATGCTGATGGATCAGGATGCAATCTCGGAGGTT
>CADBRW010000166.1 GCA_902797155.1 uncultured Lachnospiraceae bacterium | reverse complement strand
GATATAATTACAGCCGGTACTCTTCATGTAATCCGCCTGCTCCATGGTCTCCACGCCCTCGGCGATGACCGGCGTATTCAGCCACTTCGTCATCTGAACGATAGAGGACAGGATCGTTCCGCCGCGTCCGCCGATATCACCGGACAGGAAAGCCATATCCAGCTTGATCACATCCACATCCAGGTCCTTCAGGATGTTCAGCGAGGAATAACCGCTGCCGAAGTCGTCCATCTCCACGGTGTAGCCATGATCATGAAGCTGCCGGAGTACACGTGTGATCATCTCACGGCCGCCGATGGCCGAAGACTCCGTGATCTCCAGACGCAGATACTGAACAGGGATGTCGTACTTCTTACGGATCCCCTCGATCTCCTCCACATAATTCGTATTGTAAATGTCATAACGGGACATATTCACTGAGATGGGTATGATGGAGAGTCCCTCGTCCAGACATTTTCTCTGGAACTTACATACCGTCTCAAAGATGTGCAGATCCGCGCGATAGATAAGATTGTTCTTCTCCAACACGGGAATAAAATCCCCCGGCATTTGAACACCATAGATCGGATGCTTCCAACGCATCAGCGCCTCCGCACCCACCATGCGACCGGTGGAATGATTGATCTGCGGCTGATAGACCGCATAGATATGACCGAAGGTGAGGGCATCCTCAAAACACCCTACCAGTTCCGGCTCGATCATCCGGTTCTGTAAATCTTCCATAGTACCCCTCCTCCGCACTGCACCCCCACTGTGCTGTACCTTAAATCTTACCATGAAATCCGCTTTTTTTCTACATTTTCATAAGATCTTACGTAAAGGAAATGGTCATTTCATCACCACATTTACATAGTTGAACGGGATTTCGATTCCCGCCTCTTCAAGGGCCTTCTTTACCCGGAGATTGATATCACTGACAACTACCTCCGTAGCATTCGTCGGCTCATAGTAAACCGTTGTCGCCATCTCCAGACTGCTGTCCGCATACGCGATAAAATACACCGGTCCATAGTCCTCCGTATCCTTCCATGCAGGAACGGTGAATTCGGAATCCATGACCGCCTGACGGATCACCGCCATAGCCTTCTCCGCATCGGTTCCATAGCTTACATGGAAACGGAAATGTACCGAACGGATTCTCTTATTGTGGCTCATATTCGTGATAACGCATGCATTAACCTTGCTGTTGGGAATTATGGCATCAGCGGTATCGATGGTACGGACCACCACATGACGGGCGGTGATATCCAGAACGACCCCCCTGAGGCCGTTGTCCAGCTCGATCCGGTCCCCGATCTCGAAGGGCCGATGGATAGTGAGCATCAGTCCGCAGAAAAGGTCACTGATGACCGGCTGTGCAGCAAGACCGACAACGGCACCCATGATGGCAGTTCCCTGAAAGAGAACCTTTCCGAAGTCGGCTGTCGCCGACGAGCTGACAAGTACCCAGATTATAGCTATCACAATGATGACCCAACGAATCAGATTTGAAGTAAACCGTGCCTGGATATTCTTCTTCTGTTTTAAACGTTTTGCAAAAAACTTTCCTTCAATCTTCAGAACGATCATAGTGATCACGATCGCCAGCACAGCATAGATCAGAAACTCCACCAGCTTTCCCAGCCAGTCATTTGTATCTATGATCTTACTGAGATCAATTTTGTTCAAAGTATTCATACGCTTCTCCCCCAATACACAAATAGTAACATCCGGCCTATAGACAACCGTCGAACAGACATAACCCGTCGGTCACATGGCACAAACAGGGAGCGGCCTGGCGGTCACTCCCTGTCTGCTTGCATCAACCCGCCTGTTCGCAGGTCCGCATTATGAACGCATAAACAGCTCGGTGCTGAAATATCGTTCTCCGGTATCCGGAAGCACCGTGACGACCCGCTTGCCCTTTCCGAGCTGCTTTGCCATCCGAAGTGCCACGCAGACATTTGTCCCACTGGAGATCCCGCAGAGGATCCCCTCTTTTGCAGTCAGCTGCCGTGTTGTCTCTATTGCTTCCTCATCCGATACCAGTTCGATCTGACCGATCAGTTCCTGATTCAGGATGGGTGGGATCAGTCCGTCCCCGATGCCCATCTGAAGATGTGAACCGATGGATCCTCCGGACAGGATCGCCGCATGCTCCGGCTCCGCTGCCCAGATCAGTACCTCCGGATTCGCCTCCTTCAGTACCGTTCCGATCCCGGTAATGGTCCCTCCGGTTCCGATGCCGGAGCAGAAGCCATCAATCTTTCCCTCTGCCTGTTCCAGGATCTCCCTGCCGGTATACAGAAGATGCACCTTTACGTTCTCCGGATTGGAGAACTGATCCGGCATAAAACACCTGGGATCATCCTCGCACATTTTTCTTGCTGTTTCGATGCATCGGTCGATGCATTCTCCGATATTGTTATCATCATGGATCAAAATGAGCTCTGCCCCGTACTGCTTGATGAGAAGCCGTCTCTCCTCGCTGACGGAATCCGGCATGATGATCCGTACACGATACCCGCGAACCGCACCCACAAGCGCAAGTCCGATTCCCTGATTTCCGCTGGTAGGCTCTACAATGACGGAGTCCGGTTTCAGGATCCCTGCCTCCTCTGCAGCCTCGATCATCTGCAGCGCGGTCCTCGTCTTGATGGATCCGCCGATATTCATTCCTTCATACTTTACAAGTACTTCTGCGTCCTCCGGTCCCGTCATATGATTAAGTCTGATCAGCGGTGTGCTGCCGACGGCCGCAAGGATATTTTCATATATCATGGTAATTCTCCCGGTTCATACTGTGTAACGTTATTTTACCTTCTTCCCCATGAAGAATCAACCCTTGTTTTCCTATACTCCGGTCACATTACGGACCGCCGGTAACTGAGCCTGCTGACCTGTCTGCCGGGTGTATGTCTGTTTGCCTGCTTGCCGGCCGGCCTGCTGACCGTATGCCTGCTGACCATATGCCTGCTGACCGTATGCCTGCTGACCGTATGCCTGCTGACCATATGCCTGCTGACCATATACCTGCTGACCATATACCTGCTGGCCGTATGCCTGCTGACCATATACCTGCTGGCCGTATGCCTGCCGACCCGCAACAAACTGCGGTACCTGCTGGTATCCGTACACCGGCTGACCCGCATTTGGTACGGGCTGAACATACCCGCCATACACTGCCTGAACAGGAGCCACAACCTGCATATATACAGGTGCCTGAATAAAACCGTTATCCTGCTGTCTTCTGCGCATGTAGATTCCTGTAAAAAGAAAAGCCAATGCCGTCGGACTCAGGAGCATGATCATGTATCCGACCATACTGTTCGTAAGCTCTCCGATATAACCGTTCATGCGGCCGCCAACATTTGCCGCATTTATCAGCGCCACAAAGGCCACGATCAGCAGGATCATTCCCAAAAGATAGAAGATAAAAGACGCGATCCACCCCGAACCGATATCATATCTGTGACCCAGCTTGCCCGCAGTTCCCGTCTGAATAAAGTAGGCCACTGCAAAGAAGATCAGACTGACCATGATCATTGCTATGGAAATGTGCTTTAACGCCGCACAGAAGATCAGGGCGAATATACAATAAACAACACCGAAGAAGATGGAACTCCCCTTTAGGAAGCCGACCTCCCCCAGAAACAGTGAAATACCGGTAAACAGCATCAGTATCGAAACAATGACACCGAATACTATCAGTACCGTGACCATGCCCTTCGCATCCTTTCCCAACGACTCCTTCGCTCCGATGATATAAAACCATCCGTGAATCAGCGCGGAAATGATCCAAAAGATACCCGCTGCAATATTGAAACCATTCTGTTTCTTCATAACAATGCCCCCTTATCCTTTTTCGTATTCAGGGAGAATGTATGCCCATTCTCTGTGGCATTATTATAGTTGGTATCTGTCGGATATTAATTGGTGTTGCTATTTTTATTCCGTTTTGTGTAATTATTTACACTCCTCAGATCAGGAACTCCTCCTTCACGGCCGGCTTCAATGTCCACAGCCGGGGGAAGAGATCTCCCTCCATCCGGAAATGATGCTCTGACTCCGTCGGGAATACCCTGGAGGTGAACACTGCATCACCGTCATTTACGAAGATCTCCACAGAACTCTTATCAATAAAGATCCGTAAATGCTGCAATCCGTTCTCCAGCGGACGTGTCCGCTCCGTTCCCTCCGGGAGATTGAACTGGGTTTTCATTCCGCTTCGGTCCACCGTGATCTCTCGTTTCACGTCGTTATAGCGTATCTCCAGACCACCTTCGCCCTTCTCGTCCGTGAAGAGATGCACACGGACATGACCTGCCCGGCAGTCCAGCTCCAGCTCGGCCGCACCCGGAAGCTCGCAGCAGCCAAACTCATTGGGACAGAGCGCAACCTTCTCATCCCTTAGCTTCTTCAGCTCCGGAAGGGGCTGCTGGATCAG
>CADBRW010000165.1 GCA_902797155.1 uncultured Lachnospiraceae bacterium | reverse complement strand
GTCGCTACAACAGTATCCTCTGTTTTTGCCTCAGTCTTGGGCTCCGTAATCGCTTCCGTTTTGGCCTCTGTCTTTGCCGTTGTGTCAAAACCTATCGAGGTCTTGGCTTCCGAAGAATGTGCCGTAGAACTTGTTCCTGAATCCGGTTCTCTGGTATAAGACTCTGTCGACCTGCCTGAAATGCCGCCCGAAGAGGAACCTCCATCCTTCTTCTTGGTGAGCACTCCCGGCCAAAGGAAAAGAACCACGATCAGCACAATCACTGCTGCCGCGCCCGAACAGATCCCGATGATCAGCCCGGTTTTCGACTTCTTCTCCGGTGCCTTCCGAGGCGGTCTCTGCGGCGTCATTCCACCTGTGCCCGGCATTCCCTGTCCCTGTTGTGGTTGCATCTGCTGCCATGCCTGCCCTTGCTGAGGCTGCATCTGCTGTCCCGCCATCTGACGGCCTAGCATCCCCTGGCCCTGTTGCGGTTGCATCTGCTGCCAAGCCTGCCCGGGCTGCCCCATCGGCGGCTGCATCTGCTGTCCCGGCTGGCCCATCATCTGCTGACCCATGGGCCCCAGCGGCATGCCACAGCGCGGACAGTTCGGAAGCCCGTCCAGTATCTCGACGTTACATTTATAACAAAATGCCATGTTTTCTTCCTTTCGTAATTCATCCGCACCAAATGTCAGCCGACACAGGCATCACACATCCGAGTGAACCTTCTCAAACCGGTATTCCTGCTGGGCATCCGGGTATTTCACACGGTCCACCGGACTCATGAACATGGAATACGGGCGCACGTACATCTTGAAGTCGCCATACAGTGCCTGGTATACCACCATCAGCTCCTTGGTCTCCGAATGCTCTGCAATCCCAACGATCTTATAAAGATATTTATTCGCCTTTGCTTCCTCTTCCGTGATCATTGCGCGTTTAAAATGTTGCACCACGTCACCGGCATGCAGCCTTCTGTCTGTCATACGAAACCTCCGATCCTTTGAATCGCTCTCTTAGGATTCATCTTCATCATCCCACACAGAGTCTTCGTCCTCAGCATCCGCATCCTCAGTATCCGGATCCTCCCCATTCTCCTTCAGCTTCCTCATTGCCGAAAGCACATTTTGCTTTTCCTCGAAAGACTGCATCTCTGAGTACAGCAGGAATGCGCTCTTCTCATGGGTATGCTTGATCTTGTAAAGTGCCTGGTCCGCCAGCTTCATCAGGTTATCCAGATCCGCCGTATCCTGCGGATATCGGGCCACGCCGATACTCGCCGATATTACAAATGTGTGACTCTGCTCGCCCTTCTCCTCGGTGACCACATGAGCCTCAATGGCTTCATCCATCTTATCACAGATCAGATGACCCACATTTTCAACGGCCTGTATGTTGGATGCATTCCGAAAGATCACCAGGAACTCGTCTCCGCCCACACGGATGGCGGTGCAGCGCTTCTGCCCCAGGTTCGCCAGCCTGTGGCCAACCTCCTTTAGGACCACATCGCCCATGTCATGTCCGTAATTGTCATTGATGGGCTTGAAGAAATTCAGATCCAGGGAATACAGGGCGACGGGGTAATTCTCCGCATCCTTCACCAGCGTCTCCAGATACTCGATACCGTAGCGTCGGTTGAAAAGCCCGGTCAGCACATCGGTATTGGAGATTTTCTCCAGGTGTGCATTCATTTCCCGAAGCTCCCTGGTCTTCTCCTCCACCATTTGCTCAAGACGCGCATTTTCGTTCTTCTGCTGATCCAGGAGCTCCTCGGAAAGGATATTCGTCTGAAGTGTCTTACACATTATGACATAGGCCATGGAAACGATAACGAACACGAATACATCCTGGGCATTGAAGAAGCCCACCAGATCAAGGATCACGGCCATCACTATCAAAAAGATGGCATTTGACCAGTAGATCCTGGAGAAATTCCTGCGGAGCCTACTCTCTCGGTTATCCATCCAGTTATCCTTATCAATGCTCACCTGATCCAGCTTGCTAAATGAAATGGTCAGGGAGATGATCACCATGATAACGATATACAGGATATCCAGGATGATGCTTTCCGATTCTTTTCCCAACAGTGTCAGAGCGGTATATCGGATCTCCAGTCCATCGTTCAGGAGCAGCGCGGCTCCAAGAACAAAGAAGGCCTTCTCATGCTTCTGCCTGCCTGTCTTGATCAGAAGCAAAAGGATCAGAATGGATGTAAATACACAAACGAAATAATACAGAACCGTATTCAGATTCTCGAAATTCACCTTGTAGAGGGGATTGGCATTCTCAAACGCACACTGTGACGTATCAAATCCGATGATGGAAAGGACGAAGGTTTCAATCATCATCAGCTGAAAATCATTTTTACGGAAACGGATGGCCGCATAACTGATCAGACCTGCGACATAGAAATAATCCGGGATCAGATAGAGATTGTCGGTAAGAGTCTCCAGGAGCTCATTTTCAGGTGCAAGGTATTCCTCGAGGATCCACAGCACATCACCCAGGAACCACACAAGAATTCCCAGCATGAACCAGATTGCGACCCGTCTGTATACACCTGTCTGACCAAGGGATTCAAAGATAAGAAATGACGCTGAAAATGTAACGATGGGGGACGTGATATTGTATACCAGATCCCACTCCAGAAGTGTTGACACACCAAATACAACCGCGCCTAATATCATTACCACGGCGATCGCGATTCGGAATCGATTCTGTTTTTGATCATAGTACGTCATAATTTCATTATAACGATATTTATGTCAAAATACAAATCTTTTTCTATGTATTACTGTGCCGCCAGCTTCGCCGTACACCAGGCGATCTGAAGGTTAAATCCGCCTGTCAGAGCGTCCAGATCCAGCATCTCTCCGGCCACGCGGAGACCCGGAAAGTTCTTCACTTCCATGGTTCTGGGATCCACCTCTTTTACGGACAGTCCCCCTGCGGAAATGATGGCCTCATCGAAGCCTCTCAGCCCCTTTACGGGCAGGGCGAAGGCCTTCAGGGTATCCACCAGCCGGCTGCGCTCCTCCTGAGTGATCTCATGGACACGCTTCTCTGCGGGGATTCCGGCAGCGGAAAGGATCACGGGTATCGCCATCCTGGGAAGCAGCTCTTCCACGGCATGGGCAGCGGTCTTATTCTTCCCCTTCTCGAAATCCCGGAGAACTCTCTGGTCCAGCTGTTCTCTGGAAAGCGCCGGCTTCCAATCGATCCGAAGCTCCAGCTCCTCCTTCGGTGTGCCCTCCGGCAGGAAATACTTCTGAAGCATGCCCGAAGCCGAAAGGATCAGGGGTCCGCTGACACCGAAATGAGTAAAGAGCATTTCACCGAATTCCTTATAGACAGGCTTCTTTGGCTTCGCCAGACGGTAAACGGAGGCTTCCACATTTTTCAGAGAAAGCCCCATCATGGGTTTGCACAGGCTGAGGTCACTCTCCCAGGGAACCAGGGATGGTTGGAAGGGACGGGTCGTAAGGCCCAGCTTCTCAAGGAACTTCACACCCTCTCCGGATGCACCGGTGCCGGGATAAGAGATCCCGCCGGTGGCCAGAACCACCACATCCGCATGGAGCTTCTTACCGTCAGCCAGAGCCACAGTCCAGCCGGTGAGTTCCGGGGAGATCCCCGTCACATGGGTCTGCAGGCGGACCTCCACGCCACAGCGTTTCATTTCCTTCTCAAGAGTCTTTATCACATCCGAAGAATGATCCGAGGCCGGGAATACCCGGTTTCCCCGCTCCGTCTTCAGCTTAAGGCCCCAGGACTCGAAGGAATCCATTACGTCCGCAGGCGTGTAGGCAGCGATGGCGCTGTACAGGAACTTGGGATTGGACATGACATTACGGAGGAAGGTCTCCTCGTCACAGGCATTGGTCAGGTTACACCGGCCCTTTCCCGTGATGAACAGCTTCTTCCCCAGCTTATCATTCTTCTCCAGGAGCGTCACCTTGTAGTTTTTTGACGCGTGGATCGCCGTCATCATGCCGGCAGCTCCACCGCCTACGATCACCATCTGCATCATACTGTCACCTGCACATTTTAAATGATTACACTGCACGGGGTCAGACCCCGTTAAGATTCGAAAAAAAACGGACAAATTGGGGACGGTTCCGGACTGTCCGGAACCGTCCCCGATTTTACTAAACAGGATAGGTCATATTTTCGCTGTTTCCTTTGGAAACATCCACCTTCTTCTGCTGTGCCTCACGGTACTGGAAGAACTCGGTAGCTACCTGCGGGAACAGTGCGTAGGACAGAACGTCCTCATCCTGCTGCTTGTACTGTGTGATAGCCTTCTCCATATCTGCAAGCTGCGGCTTGATCAGATCTGCCGGACGGCAGGTGATGGGCTTGGCATCGCCGATGGCCTTCTTCTGTACCTCGGGATTGAAGGGCTTAACGGTCTGACCGTACTTACCGGACAGAAGGTCCTTGGACTGCTGGGTGAACATCTTGTAACGCTCACCGAGAACTACATTCAGCACAGCCTGTGTACCTACGATCTGGGAAGACGGTGTAACGAGCGGCGGCTCACCGAAGTCCTTACGAACTCTCGGAACCTCCTCAAGCACGTCCTTCAGCTTGTCTTCCTTGCCCTGCTCCTTCAGCTGACTTACCAGGTTGGAAAGCATACCACCCGGTACCTGATACAGAAGGGTCTTGATATTTACGCCAAGCACCTTGGTGCTCATCAGACCGCTGGAGAGATATTTCTCACTAAGCGGTGCAAAGTAATCTGCGATCTCAGCCAGAAGGTGCTGATCCAGACCGGTATCGAACTCCGTTCCACGGAAGGTCTCAACCAGAACCTCGGTAGCCGGCTGGGAAGTACCCATAGCCATGGGGGACATAGCGCAGTCGATCACGTCGCAGCCTGCTTCTACAGCCTTCATGTAGGTCATTGCAGCAACACCGGAGGTGTAATGCGTATGCAGCTGGATCGGAAGCTTGGTTCCTTCCTTCAGTGCCTTAACCAGTCTCTCAGCCTCATAAGGAACGAGAAGACCTGCCATATCCTTGATACAGATGGAATCTGCACCCATTTCTTCAATCTCACGGGCGATATTTCTCCAGTAATCCAGAGTATATGCATCACCCAGTGTATAGGAAAGGGCGATCTGTGCATGACCCTTCTCCTTATTTGCTGCCTTCACTGCGGTCTCCAGATTCCGAAGATCGTTGAGGCAGTCGAAGATACGGAT